>JAEZVM010000431.1 GCA_023420795.1 Pseudomonadota bacterium | reverse complement strand
TCCCTTTTCATCCATCAGTGAAATAACGGCCATCAGCTTGCCGGTTTCCAGTTCTTCGAGCAGCGCTTCCGCGCGCCAGTTTCCAACGCTGTAAATCATGCTCTGCATTCATTTCTCCTGTTGTTTTAGTGTGCGCTCATGCATGGCAATGCACCGGACGGGAATTGCCTTCAACGCTGCGTGCAGATGCAGATTTATTTCACTTCATCGTAGAAAAGAGCCCGATGATCGCGCTCAACATAATGCATGTTCATCATGCCTTCAGGCATGAGTTCGTCTTAACGGCTACCCTCTCCACTACTGCGGCCCGACGGCCCGGCGTCCTCGGTAGTGCCAATGGTCGCACCAGTGCCGGTCGCGCCACCGGTGCTGCCGATGCCTTGCCAGCCGGGCTTTGCGCTACTGCTGCCCAACGCGCCGTTGTCCTCGCTACCAGACGCGCTGCTGCCGGAGCTGCCAGAATCTCCCGAGCTGCTGCTTCCGTCATTCGGTCCGGAAACGCCGCTCGTTTCGGAAGCGCCTGCTTTTCCCTGCGACCGGCTCGTGCTGTTGGCACCCACGGTGGGACGCGTGGAATCATCACGGCTCTGCGCTTCCGGCGCGACGCCGGGTGCATCCCTCGCCGTTTCCTCGGACGCCGTTCCTGTCTGCGCATGTACGACGCCGCTCATCCCGAGCACTGAAACAAACACTGCAATAGAAAATTTTTTCATGCTTCCTCCAGCCATGAGAAAAGTCATTCTTCAACGAACCAGTTGATAGTTAGACCGCGCCACATGGCGGGGTTCGAGGTTTTTCTCATTTGCGCGAGAAAAGCCGACGCTATGGAACGATGGCGTGCTGAAACACTGCTTGAGGGATCGCCAAACAATGGAAATATCGTGAAACTTTTTCAGGGAGTGCTATCTCGCACCGGAATCCTCATTGTCCCGCTCGCGCATGATCGATACGCCGGAACATCCCACACGTGACATCCCGCAGCGCATTCTTGGCGTGCGGGAAGCCATCGCCCTGATCGTCGGCATCGTCATCGGCGCCGGCATCTTCAAGGCGCCATCGATGGTGGCTGGCATGACAGGCAGCTCGGCATGGATGTTCGGCGCATGGCTGCTGGGTGGCTTGATGTCGCTGATCGGGGCACTATGTTATGCCGAGCTGGCAACCTCCTATTCCCATGTCGGCGGCGACTATCATTTCCTGCGGCGCGCCTATGGCGACTCGGTATCCTTCCTGTTCGGATGGGCGCGTTTTTCCGTCATCACCACCGGCTCTATCGCGCTGCTGGGCTTCGTCTTCGGCGATTACATGATGCAGGTGCTGCCGCTGCCCGGCATGGCAATGTCAGCCGGTGCATCGCTGTACGCGGCAGCATCCATTCTCGCCCTGTCATGGATCAACCTGCGCGGCACCAAGAGCGGTGCGTCCGCGCAGAACTGGCTGACCGCGATCGAGGTCGGCGGCCTGCTGGCCATCGTCGCCGCCGCCTTCCTGATCGATGCTCCGACTGCGCCAGTGACGTCTGAAAACTCCGCTCCGCAGGCCGCATCACTCGGCCTTGCGATGGTCTTCGTGCTGCTCACCTACGGCGGATGGAACGAGGCGGCCTACATCAGCGCGGAGCTAAAGGATGTGCGTCGCGACATGGCGAAGGCGCTGGTCTGGTCGATCGCGCTGATCACTGCGCTGTACCTGATCGTGACATGGGCTTACTGGCGCGGGCTTGGCATGGAAGGAATGGCCACTTCGGAAGCACTCGCCGCCGACCTGCTTGGCAAGGCTATGGGGCCAGCCGGCGCAAAGATCATTTCGGTTCTGGTGGCGATATCGGCGCTGACCTCCATCAATGCGACAATGATCGTCGGCGCGCGCTCCAGCTATGCACTCGGGCGCGACTGGCCACTGCTGGCTCCGCTAGGCCGTTGGCACGGCGAGCGCGACACGCCAGTCACCGCTCTGCGCATCCAGTGCATTGCCGCCCTGCTGCTGGTCGGCGTCGGCGCCTGGACCGGCAGCGGCTTCAAGTCGATGGTGGAATACACCGCGCCGGTATTCTGGCTGTTCTTCCTGCTGTCCGGCGTGTCGCTGTTCGTGCTGCGCAAGCGCGAGCCCTTGACGGAAAGACCGTTCAAGGTGCCGCTGTTCCCTCTGCTGCCGCTGCTGTTCTGCGCGATGTGCGCCTACATGCTGTGGGCCAGCCTTTCTTATGTACACAGTCAATCGCTGGGCGGCGTGAATGCCGCCTGGATAGGCGTCGCCGTGCTGGCCGTCGGCGGCGTCCTGTTGCTGCTGATGCGCGCGCGTCATGCGTGGCGCAGGCGCTCGGCCGTCCGGTCCGTTTCGTGAAGGAGAGGCAGATGAACCCGCGCAATCAGATTCGTACCCGAAGCTACCGCCCCATCCTTGTTCGTGCGGCCGCAGTGGGAATGCTGATGCTGGCCTCGCTGCTGGCGATGGTAGCCGCCTATGCCCAGGCCCAGCCGGCGCGCAAGCCGGACGTGCCGTTCGTGCCCACACCTCCGGAAGTGGTGGAACGCATGCTGGAAATGGCGAATGTCGGCAAGAACGATGTGGTGTACGACCTCGGCTGCGGCGACGGGCGCATCGTCATCACTGCCGCGAAGGAACGCGGCGCGCGCGGCGTCGGCATCGACCTGAATCCGCAACGGATTGCTGAGGCGAAGGCGAATGCGCAGAGCGCCGGCGTTACCGACAGGGTCGAGTTCAAAGTCGGCGACCTGTTTACCGCCGACTTTTCCGAGGCCAGCGTGGTGACGCTGTATCTGCTGCCGGATGTCAACCGCGCGTTGCGGCCGCAGCTCTGGAAGCAGCTCAAGGTAGGCACTCGCGTGGTATCGCACGACTTCGACATGGGTGCGGAATGGCCGCCGGAGAAAATCGAGCGTGTCGCCGGCAAGACGCTGTATTTCTGGACCATCACCGCGGCGCACAAGACAGCGGTTGCATCGAGATAGAAAATCAATGCAGCTGCAGGGTGCGCTCGTCCCGCAGAAGCATCGTCAGCTCCTCGATCGGCACCGGCTGGCTGAACAAATAACCCTGCATCTCGTCGCAGCCGTTCTCGCGCAGGAAGGCAAGCTGCTCCGGGCTGGACACGCCTTCCGCAACCACGCTCATCCCGAGATTGTGACCGAGGGAGATGACGGCGCGCGCAATGATCGCGTCGTTCGGATCGGCGCCGATGTCACGCACGAATGACTGGTCGATCTTCAGGTGATCAACCGGGAAGCGTTGCAGATAGCTGAGGCTGGAATAGCCGGTGCCAAAATCGTCGATCGCGAGGCTCAGGCCCATTTCCTTCAGGTCGTGCAGCACCTTGATCACCTCTTCCGGGTTCTGCATGACCAGGCTTTCCGTCAGTTCCAGTTCCAGCAGTTCCGGATTCAGGCCGGACGCCGCCAGCGCCTTGTGCACCATCGCCACCAGCGTGGTCGGCTCGAACTGGCGTGCGGAGATGTTGACCGCCACACGCATTGGCGGCAGGCCGTTTTCCTGCAGCGTCTTGCTGTGCGCGCAGGCCGTATTGAGCACCCATTCGCCGATCGGCACGATCAGGCCGGTCTCTTCCGCGAGCGGGATGAATTTCGATGGCGACACCACGCCGCCGCCCGACGGATACCAGCGCAGCAACGCTTCCACGCCGACGATACGGCCGCTGCGCAGTTCGACCTTGGGCTGGTAATGCAGGGTGAATTCGTCATCGGCCAGTGCCTGCCGCAGGCGTGATTCCATCGCCAGCCGTTCGGTGACGCGCTTATTCATCGCCGGCGTGTAGAACTGGAAGTTGTTGCGGCCGCGTTCCTTCGCGCGGTACATCGCCGCATCCGCATTCTTCAGCAGCGTATCAACGTCCTGGCCATCCCTCGGATAAAAGCTGAGGCCGATGCTGCAGGAGACGAAGAACTTGTGGCCATCGATCGTGAACGGCTGATCGATCGTCTTCAATATGCGATCCATCAGCGTCGCGATGCTCTTTTCATCTCTCTGCCCGACCAGCACGAAGGCGAACTCGTCGCCGCCGTAGCGCGCAATCGTGTCCTGATCGCGCAGGCAAGTGTTCAGCCGCTCGGCGACGCTCTTGAGCAGCAAATCGCCGATGGTGTGGCCATGGCTGTCGTTGATGAACTTGAAGTTATCCAGGTCCATGAAGCCAACCGTGACGAAAGCGCCTTCACGCCGTGCCGAAGCAATCGCCTGACGAATGCGGTCCTTAAGCACATTGCGGTTAGCCAGCGCGGTCAGTGGGTCGTAATTCGCCTGTCGCTCCAGTTGCTCCTCGTAGCGCTTGATTTCGGTAATGTCATTCAGCACGCCGACAAAATGCGTGGCTTTTCCGTCCGGCGTACGAACCGGCGCAATGTGAATCTCGTTCCAGAACATGTCGCCGTTCTTCCGGTAATTGCGCAGCAGGACGGAGCTTTCTTCCCGTTGAGAGATCGAATGCCGGATGGTTGCAAGGCCCAGCTGTTCGGTATCGCTGCCCTGCAGGAAGCTGCAGTTCCTGCCGATCACTTCATCGGCGACATAGCCGGTGATTCTTTCGAACGCGGGATTGGCGTATTCGATATTTCCGTCGAGGTCAGTGATGATGATCGCATTGACGCTCGCCTGCAGCGCCCGGTCCCGCAGACGCAGCGTTTCTTCCGCATGCCGCCGCTCGGTAATGTCGATGCCCATGCCGGAAATGCAGGCGCGTCCGTTCAGGCGTATCTTCACCCCAGTCAGGTAGTATGGAATTTGCGCGCCGCTCTTTGTTCTGATGTGCACTTCCGCGCTGGCACTGCCCGCTGTATAAGCCTTTCGTATTCTTTCACTGAACAGTTCCTGCTCACCGTAGATGCCCATGAAATCGAACGGATGCGCCCGGCGAACTTCGTCTGGCGCATATCCGGTGATCCGCTCAAGATTCCTGTTCCACCGCACGAAGTGCCCATCCTGATCGATCACATAGAAAATGCCGGGCAGGCTGTCGATGATCGCCTGCGAGAAATCCGCTTCCCGGATGCGTTCTGCAATTTCCTCCCTGAGCGCGACATTCGCATTGTTCAGCGCACGGGTGCGCCTGACGATCTCTGTATCGAGATCGTGATACGACATCTCCAGCTGCTCCGCCGCTCGATCGCGCTCGCGGACCAGCTTCTCCAGACTGGCGAGGCTCTTCCTTAACTCCAACTGTGTAATTACCTCACGGCCTAGAATTCGCAGCGCCTGCTGCTGTTGGTCTGTGAGGTGGCGTGGCACATGGTCAAGCACTGCCAGCGTGCCGATGGCAAAACCATCTTTGGTGACGAGCGGCGCTCCTGCATAAAAGCGAAGATAGGGTTCACCGACGACCAGCGGATCGTTTGCGAAATACGGGTCGACCAGGGCATCCGGCACAATGAACAGGTCCCGCTGCTGGATCGCGACGTTGCAAAACCCAATTTCGCGCGAGGTTTCGCTCAAAGGAAATTTCACTCTCGCCTTGAACCACTGCCGTTTTTCATCCACCAGCGTGACGAGGGCCACCGGCGTGTCGCAGATGCTCGCAGCCAGCGTTGCAAGATCGTCGAACTGGGCTTCCGGCACCGTATCGAGAACATGATAATCGGCGAGTGCCTTGACCCGTCTTTCATCATCGTTGTCGGTAATCCGGTTCATCTGTCCAAGTCCATGCGCCGTGGCAAATGTATTGCCATACGAGTCAAACGATCTCTTGCATTCGACGCAGCAGTTTCCCAAACGTTCTCTGGCGGTGTAAGCTGAATACCGGGCCAATCGCCTCCGAATTTCGTTTAACTACAAGAACACTGATTCAAGAATCTCATGGACCGCTACGTCGTCGATACCCAAATCTCCCCCGAAGGCCGCCTTGAAGTTCTGACCAAGGCAGAAGTCGCCAAACTCCTCGATACCAGCCATGGCGGCCTGTATGAAACCTTCCGCAATTGCGCGCTGGCAGTACTGAACTGCGGCAATCCGCTGGACGATGGCAAGGAACTGCTGGAACGATACAAGTCCTTCGATATCAGCATCATCCAGCGTGAACGTGGCATCAAGCTCGACATCCACGGCGCGCCGGCAAATGCCTTTGTCGATGGCAAGATGATCAAGGGCATACACGAACACCTGTTCGCGGTATTGCGCGATGTGATCTATGTCAGCGACGAGATCAACGACAATCCGAAGCTGGACCTGGGCACCTCGGAAGGCATCACCGATTCGGTCTTCCATATCCTGCGCAATGCCGGCATCCTGAAACCGATGTTCAATCCCAACATGATCGTATGCTGGGGCGGACACTCGATTTCCGGCTCGGAGTACGATTATTCGAAGAAGGTGGGGTATCAGCTCGGCCTGCGCGGACTGGATATCTGCACTGGCTGCGGCCCCGGCGCGATGAAGGGACCGATGAAGGGTGCGACCATCGCCCATGCCAAGCAGCGCATCACGAACGGCCGCTATCTCGGCCTGACCGAGCCGGGCATCATCGCGGCCGAATCGCCGAACCCGATCGTCAACGACCTGGTTATCCTGCCAGATATCGAAAAGCGCCTGGAAGCCTTCGTGCGCGTCGGCCACGGCATCGTGGTGTTCCCCGGCGGTGCTGGCACGGCGGAAGAAATCCTGTACGTGCTCGGCATCCTGCTCCATCCGGACAATGCGGAGCTACCGTTCCCGCTGGTATTTACCGGTCCGCCGGAAGCGCAGGAATATTTCGTGCAAATCGACCAGTTCATCGGCGAGACTCTGGGGCCGGAAGCGCAGCACCGCTACAAGATCATCATCAACGATCCGGAGCGCGTGGCGCAGGAAATGCTGGCCGGGGTCAAGCTGGTGCGCGAGTTCCGCAAGGATCGCAGCGATGCGTATTACTTCAACTGGCTGCTGAAAATCGATCCTGAGTTCCAGAAGCCGTTCATCCCGACGCATGAAGCGATGCGCAACCTGCATCTGCATAAGGACCAGGCGCGTCATCTGCTCGCCGCCAATCTGCGCCGCGCGTTCTCCGGCGTGGTGGCAGGAAACGTCAAGGACCAAGGCATTCGCGCCATTGAGCAGCATGGCCGCTTCGAGATCCACGGCGACGCCGGCATCATGGGACCGATGGACGACCTGCTTAACTCTTTCGTCACGCAGCACCGGATGAAACTGCCGGGGACGAAATACAATCCCTGCTATCGCATCGTCAAATGATGCAAGGGCGGCAGCAACTCGTAGCTACTCTTTTGCTGCCGCCGTCAGTTTCTCCATATCGAGCAGCAGCGCTTCCACCGCCCGCTCGAACAGCGGCGCATATTCGACCGGAATGATGGATTCGCCGCGCAAGGCTTCCAGCAGCGATGCAGGGGAATACAGACTCAGTCCCGCTCCGTCATCGCGCCTGAACAGATAAAGCGAGCGATGGGCACTAACCCAGACCAGTCGTGCCGGCACGAGCACATCATCGCCGGTTCTCATCCCGACGCGAATGCCGGGCAGATATACCTGCGCAAGGAATTGCTTATCCGCTGTCGATATGGTCGAGGCCTGTACGCCGAGGTGTAATTCCACTGCAACATTCCTTCGAGCCAGCGCTTCCTCGATCAAATCCGCACGCGGCTGCGGCCGCTCGTTCCGGCTCGCGGCTGCCTGCTCCCGCAGCGTCGCGATACAGGAAAACCGTTCGCGCAACTCATCGAGACTGCCGGGCGTTTTCTGTTCGTCGCCAGGCACGGCGCGCAATATCGTGGTGTGCAACTCCACAAGCAGATCGAGGATTTTCTTGCACTGCTCGTCGGGCAGACGGATCAGTTGCAATGCGGCCCGCAAACGCTTGACCAGGTCGGGCAGCAGACGGATCAGCGAAGTGCGTTCCTGCTGGTCGCGCTTTTGCTGAATGCTCCATACCAGTTCCGGCAGCACAGCATGGTATTGCCGGTACAGGCTGCCGAGGTCATCGGCAGGCGTTTTCTTTTCGGCGTCCAGCGATGCAGCACGTACTAGCACTTGTGGCCATGTCTGCATGATGAAATCGGAGATACGTCTGTCGATATTCAGCGGTTGCAGCACATCGCGCAACGCATTCGTCGTATCGGCCAGCAGCAGACCATCTTTTTCAGCTGCTTCGATCGCCTCTATCGCAGGAATGATCTGGCTGTCGAACTGGCGCAGATGGCTGGCAAGGAACGCCTCGAAAGCCTGCAGGCTTCTTGCAAATACTGCGACGTCGGTATCGAAATCCTTCGCCACTTCTCGTATGGTGCGCGCTATCTCTTCAGCGACCGCCGGGGCCGCTTCGATCGATGCGCTGCCGAGACGGTTCAGCAACTGCCGCGCCGGATGGGTTTCTTCATGCAGCAGGTCGGGCTGCAACAATGCTGTCTTGAGGAGCGGAATCTGCAAGCGTGCAATCTGCTGCCGCAGCGGTGCCGGAATCTGCTCGTCTTCAAGGATGAATTCGAACAGCAGCGTCACTACATCGACGATCATGCGGTCCTTTGCGGGCGCATTGCCAAGGTCGAGTTGATCGCGCAAAGCGGATAGCCGGTCATGTGCCGGCATGTTGCCAGCAGCCGGTTCGTCGTCCGCCATGGCTTTCTGATGCCGATCCAGCTGGGCCACAAGCCTGCTGGCCGATACAGCGTCGCTTGCCGCCGCAGAAGCGCTGCGCGAGAGCCCGAAATTTTTGGATGGCGCGAGCATCTTGCGGATCATTTCATGCACCGAATCGCCCTGTTCAACGGCACCCGCCGCCACAGCCGCACCGGCAGAGGGAAGATTCTGCATCGCCTCGAACATCCTCTGCAGCCCAGGCAGGACGCGCGCGCTGATCGCCGCACCGTCGCCCGGTGGCGCGCCGAAATACCGTTGATGATGCGCAGCCGGTGAGCGCTGCACATGGAACTGGCCATGCACGCCGGACGATTCGAACACCTCGCGTATTGCGCTGTAATAGCTTGGCAAGTGCTGTATCAGGGCATTCGACAGATGGTCAAACAGTACACGAGCCCGATTTTCATCGGCTATCGTTCCGCCTATTGCTTCGTACAGGGTGCGTGCCAGCAGATAAGGTCGGAACGGATTTTCCCGCTCACGCGCCTCCTGGCTGCCATGCATCCGCGCCACGATGACGTTGAGACGCCCGATACATTCCTCGTTTGCTTCGCGCATGCGTTCGGTCAGGCGTCCTACCTCGATCTGATGATTGACCACTTCGTCATCGATCAGTGCAAGCTCGTCGATCGAGAGCTTGCGCATGTCCTTGCGCAGATCGACATACATCGTCTGCATAGCACGATCCAGATAAGTGTTGAACAGATCGTCCATGCGCCGCAGGAAGGTATCCGCATCCCGGTGCAGAAGATGTGTTACGGCATTGAGCGCCGCCTGTTCGGGGCCGGATTTTGCGCGAGGCGATGCGTCGCTAATAGTCTTGCCGGCATCCTGTATCGCGCGCGCTCCCAGTGCTTGAAAACCGGAAGAAGCTCGCTCCTTGGCAGTACGGATAAGCTGACTGTATTCGGTATCTGGCATGCAGGTCCTGCGCAGTAACACAATGGATTGATATCTTAAGTCCTATTCGCGTTATTGCTCCTACTTTCAAAGCAACGAACAGGTGTGCTTTTCCCCTCGTATATCGGTGCCGCTCTCATGCCGGAACAAGCAGGTCGATCTGTTCCTTATTCAGATAGCACCATCCGCCCTCTTCAAGGTCCAGCATATCGAGTGTCAGCTTGCCGACAGCCGTGCGCCGCAGCGACGCACAATGGTTGCCTGCCGCCGCCAGCATGCGCTTCACCTGGTGGTATTTTCCCTGTTCGAGCACGATCTCGATTTGGTAGTCGCCCACCTTGCGGCATGACTGCGCAGCCAGCGGTGCCGGTTCGTCATGCAACTGCACACCATCCAGCAGCTGCGCCACCAGCGCATCGCTTACTGGCGCACTGGTGGTAGCCAGATACAGCTTGGGAACATGGCGCCGCGGTGACGACTGCGCATGAATGAACGCGCCGTCATCCGACATCAGCAGCAGCCCGGTGGTATCGTGATCGAGACGCCCGACCGGCTGCACGTCACGCCAGGTAAATTGCTCGGGCAATAGCGTCAGCACGCCCGGGTGATGGCTCGGTTTACGCGAACACTCGTAACCGGACGGCTTGTTCAGCGCGATATAGACATGCTCACGGTATTCCCAGAGCTCGTCGAAGATAGTGAAAGAAAAACCGGCAGTTTCAAAGCTTGCTCGATAGTCGGTAACAACCTGCCCGGCCACCGAAACTTCTCCGTCGGAGATAAGTTCGCGGCACCATTTGCGAGTGCCGAAACCCTGCGATTGCAGGATGCGGTCCAGCGTCATTCTAGTCAT
>JAEZVM010000398.1 GCA_023420795.1 Pseudomonadota bacterium | reverse complement strand
GAGCTGACCGATCTGGCATTGTCCTTGCAGCCGGAACAGATGGCGCATCTTGAAAACAAGCTCGCATCCAACAACGAAAAATATCGTAAAGATTATTTGCAGGGCTCGCTTGAGAAGCGTCAATCGCACCGGACCGAACAAGTCATGAAGCACGCGGAATACTGGTTCGGCGGTCTCAGCGAGGAGCAGGAGGCGAAGATACGCGCGGCGTCCGAAGCGCGACCGCTGAACAACGAGGTGTGGCTGGAAGAGCGGATGCGGCGTCAGCAAGAGCTGCTCAGGATGCTGAAAAAGATACAGGCGGAGCGGCCGTCGCGCGAAGCGGTGACGGCAATGCTGAAAGAGCATGTCGCGGCGAGCGCGGAATACTTCACCTATGCGGAAAACAAGACCTTCTTCGATGCGTCACGCGACGGGGCTGCGGAGATGACGGCTGTGATGATCAATCTCGCCACGCCGGAACAGAAAGCGCACGCGGTGAAGCGGATGCAGAAGTGGATCGAGGATTTTCAGGAGCTGGCGAGGAAGTGACTGCTGCCTTCCCAAGCCCGAGGTCCCGAGCATTCCATGCGTTGCGTTACGCTCCCCTACGCCCCGTCATTCCGAACGACGTGAGGAATCTCGGTGATTGCGCATAGGTAGTGCGGGAGATTCCTCACATGCGTTCGGAATGGCAGTGGAGGGGCGGTTGTGGGCGCCGCCTAATCGTCCAACCCGCCGAACCGCACCACATTCGTCGCCGGCGTCGTCGCGCACGGATCCTCATCGAACGCGATATCGCCGTCCGGCACGAACTCGCCGGTCACCTTCAGGTCGGTGAAGTTGAAAAGATTCTTATCCATCAGGTGTGAGGGCACTATTGTGGACAAGGCCGAAAAGATATTTTCGACCCGTCCCGGATGCTTCTTTTCCCATTCGCGTAGCATCGCCTTGATCTGCTTGCGCTGCAGGTTTTCCTGGCTGCCGCACAGGTTGCACGGAATGATAGGGAATTGCCGCACTTCCGCGAAGCGTTCCATGTCGGCTTCCTTCACATAGGCCAGAGGCCGGATCACGATGTGCCTGCCGTCGTCCGACTGCAGCTTGGGCGGCATGCCTTTCAGCTTGGAGCCGAAGAACATGTTGAGGAAGAAGGTCTCCAGGATGTCGTCGCGATGATGGCCGAGCGCAATTTTGGTTGCGCCGAGCTCGTCCGCGACGCGATACAGAATGCCGCGCCGCAGTCGCGAGCACAGCGAGCAGGTGGTCTTTCCTTCCGGGATCACGCGCTTGACGATGCTGTAGGTGTCCTGGTTTTCAATGTGGAAGGGCACGCCGATCTTTGTCAGGTAATCCGGCAGCACATGCTCGGGAAAGCCCGGCTGCTTCTGGTCAAGGTTGACCGCGACGATGTCGAAACGGATCGGCGCGCGCTCACGCAGCGTCAGCAGGATGTCGAGCAAGCCGTAACTGTCCTTGCCGCCGGACAGGCAGACCATCACCTTGTCGCCATCCTCGATCATGTTGAAGTCGCCGATGGCCTGGCCGACCTGCCGGCACAGGCGCTTGTGCAGCTTGTTGTTTTCGTAGGCGATCTTCTCGGCCTTCTTCGCGCCGATGCTGTCGGCCTGTTGTGCATCCGTCATGGCTGTGCTGTGCAAGATGTCATTCATGATTGTTCCTTAACCCTTGATGTGGATGACTTCCACGCCCACGCCGTCGCAGTCCGGATAGACATCCGGCTTCTCTGTCGATACCCGCACCGCACGCACCTTCGGATGCGCGAGCATTGCGCGCGCGACGTCGTCGCACAGCGTCTCCTGCAAATGGATGTGACCTTCGGCCATGCGCCTGGCGATGGTGTCGCGCATGAAATCGTAATCGACGACTTCGACCAGATGGTCTTCCTTCGGTGTGGATACCGCCAGCGGGATGAACAGATCGACATTGATCAGCACGCGCTGCTCGCCCTTCTTTTCGAATTCATGGACGCCGATGTTGATCATCACCTCATAGTTGCGCAGGAAGAGGCGGCGGCAATCGGCCAGGCTGGGATGGGACAGGGAGGAAAGCATGATTTCAATAACTCATTTGGCGACGAACATCACGTCGCGTTGCAGGGGAATCAAGTGCTGGCCGCCATCGACCAGCAGGGTGGTACCGGTGATCGCCGGATTTTCGGCGACGAAGCAGACGGTGGCGGCGACATCGTCCGGTGTGCTGGAGCGGCCCAGCGGTGTCAGTTTGTGCGCTTTTGTAAAGCCTTCCTCGGTCTGGTCGCCGGACACGAGCGTAATGCCGGGTGCGACACCGACCACGCGTACCTTCGGCGCAAGCGCCTGCGCCAGCATCGTGGTCGCGCTGTGCAGCGCAGCCTTCGACAGCGTGTAGGACAAATAATCCGGGTTCAGGTTGAACAGCTTCTGGTCGAGCAGGTTGACCACCACCGATTGCGCGCCGGCAGGTGTGGCGTCGTGCAGCGCCTGTGCCAGAAGAACCGGCGCGGCCAGGTTCGCGTGCATGTGCGCATCGAGCTGCGCGAGTGAAAAATCGGCGACGCCGTCGCGCTCGAACAATGATGCATTATTGACCACGCAGGAAAGTGTATCGACATCGAGTGCATGCATTGCAGTAGGGAGCAGCACTTTTACCGCATCTTCGTTCGCGAGGTCGCACTGTATGGCGACGGCACGACGGCCCAGTTTCTGAATGTCGCGTACGGTCGTCATTGCCTCGTCGGCGGAGCGGCCGTAATGCACGGCCACGTCCCAGCCGCGCTGCGCCAGCGCGAGCGCAATGGCGCGGCCGATACGCTTGGCGCCGCCGGTCACCAGTGCAACTTTTTGAGCTTGTGTGGTCATAGATGAATAGGGAGTGGTATCGGCGCGCCTGGAGCGATCATTACGCCTTCCTGGCATGGATTTGTTCACAATCCCCGAACCGATTTCAATACAATACCGAACATGCAACTGCAACTGCCCGAACCTTCTCCCGATGCACTGAACGCGTCACGCGCGCTTCACGATCTGATCTCCGATGAAATCCATCGCTGTTCCGGCTGGATCTCGTTTGCCCGGTACATGGAACTGGCCTTGTATGCGCCCGGCCTTGGTTATTACAGCGGCGGCGCGGCAAAACTCGGTAAAGACGGGGATTTTACAACTGCCCCTGAAATAACGCCGCTTTTTGGTGCGGCGATCGCGCATGTCGCTGCTGATTTGATGGCGCAGACGGATGCGCATCTCCTCGAATTCGGTGCCGGAACCGGCAAGCTTGCGCGCGACATCCTGACCGAACTGCGCGAGACGGGCGTGCACGTTCGTAGCTACTCGATCGTCGAACTCTCCGGCGAACTGTGTGCGCGCCAGCAGGAAGCCTTGCGCGACTTTCCGGAAGTGGTGTGGCTGGATAACTTTCCGATATCGTTTTCCGGCGTGGCGATTGGCAATGAAGTGCTGGACGCGATGCCGGTGCATCTGGTGGTCAAGACCGGGCAGGGCTGGAAGGAACGCGGCGTCGGCCTGTCTGGCAACAATTTTGTCTTTTTGGACCGCGCATGCGATCCGGCGCTGCTGACGCAGATTCCCGATGCCGACGACTTGCCCGAAGGGTATCTGACCGAAGTGCATCCGGTGGCTGCCGGCTTCATGCGTTCGCTCGGTACGATGTTCGGCGCGGGACGCGGCGGCGCGGCGATCCTGATCGACTACGGTTTCCCGGCACATGAGTATTACCTCGGTCAGCGTGCGCAGGGCACACTGATGTGCCATTACCGCCATCATGCGCATCCCGACCCGTTCTATCTGCCGGGCCTGCAGGATGTGACCGCGCATGTGGATTTCACCGCCATGGCGCGTGCGGCGGTTGACGGCGGACTGGACCTGCTCGGCTATGCCAGCCAGGCAGCCTTTCTGCTGGATGCGGGAATCGGCGATCTGCTGCTGCGTACGCCGCCGGACGATCCAGCGCGCTATCTGCCGCAGGCGAATGCGATGCAGAAGCTGATCTCGCCGGCCGAGATGGGCGAGCTGTTCAAGGTGCTGGTGGTCGGCAGGA
>JAEZVM010000394.1 GCA_023420795.1 Pseudomonadota bacterium | reverse complement strand
CCGGACAATACGAGGTATTTCTTACAATCAAGGGAACGGCAAGGCCGCTCTTACACTCTCTTACCATATGTAAAGTGACGGCCAGCCTGCGAAACGACTAAGGTAACGCCTTCCGACGTGCTTCCTGACCGTTGACTTCCATGCATCACCGATAAAGGACTACCAAGACCCCACATGCTGCTCAACGAACTCAATCTCTTCACCCATACCGAAATGGGTCGCCTCGTCGCCACCATCATTTCCCTCGTTGTCACGATGCTGCTGCTGAAGGTGATTCAGCGCCGCGCCCACGTGCTGTCCAGTTCGCAAACGGAAATGTCTCATCGCAGGGGCAACATCGTGCTGCTGAAGAATCTGGTACTGGTGGCCGCCGTGACCGTGATCGGCACGATATGGGCGTCGAAGATCGCCGGTGCCGCGCTGTCGCTGGCAGCGGTTGCCGGTGCGATGCTTATCGTCAGCAAGGAATTCCTGTCCAATTTGCTCGGCACCGCATTCCTGACCGTGTCGCGGTTGTACCGCGTGGGCGACTTCATCGAAATTGATGGCATCGCCGGACGCGTGATCGATACCGATCTGCTTGCCACGACCCTGTCCGAAGCGCAGGACGGCAGCCAGCTCACCAGCCGCACGGTAGCCATTCCCCATTCGCTGCTGCTGATCAAGCCAGTGCGCAACCTGACTGCCACCGGTGCGTACGTGGTGAACCTGCTGAAGGTCAGCGCCGACGTCCATGACGACCTGACCGCGCTGGAAAGCGCGCTGCTTGCCGCTGCAAACGAGGTCTGCCAGCCATGGCTTGAAGATGCCGACGAGCACCTGAAACTGATTGAATTGCGCGAGCTGATGGACCTGCCCTCCGCCACGCCGCGCGTCATCCTGCAGCTCTGTAATCCCAAGGAAGCGACGCTGTCGCTGCGCTACACCTGCCGCCCGAACGACCGGGTCAAGGTGGAGCAGGCAATCCTGCGGCGCTATCTCGCAAAACGAAACGGCGCGAACAAGGTCACGCAACCCGATGTGCCGGCCTATGCGTGAAAGCTGTCCGGAATTATCGATTTAATGTCCTCTGACGAACTATCTGCTTTCCTGGCAGGCAGATAACATTTCCCGGTCCGATCCCGCCGCCCCAACCTTGCGCTCCCCCGTCCGTAAGCGCAAGTGGCGGGTCGGCCACGAGTTCAACAGTTCTCCACCGGGAAAAGCTGCATGCGCATCGACCAGGGCGACCTCGACCATCTGCTTGCCGAAGTAAGCCGCTTCGCTGCGCAACGCATTGCCGGCGCGGCGCAGCGGCCGGAATGCCCGGTCGATGACGGCACGCTGGAACAACTGACGCATGAAGCCTCCGCTCTCGGCATTCTCCCCTTGCCGGCTGGCCAGGAAGGCTTCGGCATCTGGGAACACTGCGACCAGGCCGAAGCGATGGCCTTCAACATCGGCGCACTCGGGCATCTCGGCCGCGCCAACGCAGGCATCGCTTATGCGTGGCATCGCAGCGCACTTGCCACCATGCTGCTGCGACAGCTCGGCCTGGAGCACGACGCACATGCGCTCGGCACCATCATTTTCCCTACCGGCCACTATGGCCTTGCGCGCACCAGCCTCGCACGCTGGCTGAACGGCGCCGACCTGCAGATCGAGGAAGCGGAACTGTTTGCGGACTGGTTAGACCGCAGCGCGCATGCCGCGGCGATCTGCGCGCCTTCCGCATGGCAGAGCATGCTGTGGCCAGTCTGGCGCGATGGAACGATCGCATGGCAGATCACCGACCGGCGCGCGTTGCAGATAGAGCCCTGCCGTCAGCAACATGGCTTGGATGAACTGGAAGCCTTCCGGGTGCGCGATATGCGACCGGCCGAATCCGGCCATCTCACGCAGCCCGGCGCCGATGCATCGCGCCGGCTGTATGCGCGGCTGCTGAAAATGGAAATGATCGGCCTGCTCGCCATCGCCTCCGGCGCGCTCGGGCACGGCCAGCGCATGGCAAGCAGCCATGCCGCCATGCGTCGCCAGGGTGGAAAGATCATCGCCGGGCATCCGGCGGTCCAACAATTGCTCGGCGAAATCGAGCTGGCCCGGCAGCAGGCCGATACCACGCTCACGGCATTCGTCCGCCCGCTGGACGACATCGATCTCGGCACGGTGATCGCAGCACGCGCGGCAATGCACGAACTGCTGTGCCACGCGGCGAGCCAGGTAATGCAGGTGCATGGCGGTACCGGCTACATGCGCGATACCGGGCCGGAGAAGACCCTGCGCGACCAGAACATGCTCAAGCTGCAATCCGGCGGCACACGCGAAGCGTCGCTGTTTCTTGCCGCGTGGAGCGGAGGCGCGGCATGAACGCGGTGGACCACCTGCCCGGCCATCTCGCGTCCGGCCATCCGCTGTCGCCACACTGGCAATACCGGGAATTCCCCCTGCTCGCACGGCTGATGACCGATTACTGCACAACCGACCTGTGGGAAACCGACTTCGCCCGCCTGCCACCGGCGCTCGCTCGCCGGCGCCGCTTCGCACGCGAGTTCGCCGAGCGGCACATACGCCCGATCGCTGCCGAACTCGACCTCGCGCCGCATTTGCGCGCCGGTGAATGTCATCCGCTCACACGCCGCCTGCTGGCCGAGGCCGGACGGCAAGGCTGGCTCAGTTATTTCCTGCCGCCGCCGCTGGGCAGCATGGACTGGCGCACGCTGCGCCATCCGGTGATCTGGCAGGCATGCCTGGTGGTGGAGGAATTCAGCCGCGTGTGCGGCGGCCTGATGCTGCTGCTGTCGGCACACCATCTCGGCGCGATGCCGATTCTGTTATCCGGCAATCTCGGCACCGTGCTGCGCCTGCTGGTACCGGTGTACCGCAGCTGCCTGCAGGGCGAACCGCACCTGATGGCATTCGCAATCACCGAACCGGGCGCAGGCTCGGACGCGGAGGATGGCCACGGCGCCGCTGCATACCGGCCGGGCGTGGTCGCGACGCCGACCAAGGGCGGCTATCTGCTGAACGGACGCAAGTGCTTCATCAGCGGCGGCGATATCGCGAAAAGCATGACCGTGTTCGCCGC
>JAEZVM010000326.1 GCA_023420795.1 Pseudomonadota bacterium | reverse complement strand
GTTTCCGGCACCGCGGCGATATTGATGCCGACGAAGGGACGCCCGGCTCGCCCGGAGGCAGCATGGATGCCATGCGCCAGCAGTTCCTTGCCGCTGCCGGTTTCACCCAGCAACAGCACCGTCGTGTCCAGTTGCGCGGCGCGGCGCGCGCGATGCTTGAGTTCGAGCGATACGGGGCTCGCGCCGATGAAGCTCGACATTGAGTACTTGGTATGACGCAAATGCGCCAGCTCTTTCTGGGTATTGGTAAGAGCCCACTGCAGTTCGGCGAACTTCGAAACCAGCGGTTTGAGACGCTGCAGGCGGTCATACAGCGCAAAGCCGAGCGCTCCCAGTACCTTGCCGCCCTCATCCTTCAGCGGGATGCGCATGACAACTAGGGGCTGGTCGCGGATCATCATGATATCGAGCAGGATCGGGCGGCCAGTCTGCACGACTTCTCGCATCCGGCTGTTGGGAATCACTTCCTCGACCGGCTTGCCGAGTGCATCCTCAGGCGCCGAGAGGCCGAGGAATGCTGCGTATTTGTCGTTCATCCACGAGATGCGACCGTGATCGTCCACAGCCATGGTGCCTTCGCAGGAATCATCGAACAGCTCCAGCAGGGATTGCATGCCCAGCCGCTGGATATCGTCCAAGTCCCAGGAAGAGGCGACAGACGTTTTCATATCATCTCTCCGTCATGATTTACGAGAGCAAGGAGACGTGCAGTATCCGGCGAATGTCGATGCCGGATGCCGCGAGCTGGGCATGGAACTGCGCCAACGGATGCTAGCACACGGGTTTGCCGCAGCGTATTCCGGAACAGCGACGTTTATGCTCGATCAATTACACGGGCATTCCGGGCGATCCGCATGGATATGTACTGGACTTGCGTCTGTCTCCTCGCCTTGTCTCCCGAGCGAATCGGGATGGCGCAATTTCTTGACTGATTATATGCACCATCAAGAAACTTCACGCATGCGTGTTTTCCACTATTGCAGAAGCACCAAAAACACGCGCAATGGAAGATATTTTCGGTTCGAGGAAAATAAAAAGCTGCCCGCAGGCGGCTGATTGTGGCAGACAGATGTAGCTAAAGCTTAATTATCGCTTCAGCAATTGAAGGATTTCCGACAGCTCCTCGCGGATGGTGACGGTATTCATTTCAAGAGGCGGCAGGCCTGCGGCGAGGTCCTCTTCCACATGGCCATTCGCCATGCGGCTGTCGAGCTTGTTGCGCGCACCGCTGATGGTAAAGCCCTGCTCATACAGCAGCTCGCGAATGCGACGGATCAGCAGCACTTCATGATGCTGGTAATAGCGCCGGTTGCCGCGGCGCTTGACCGGCTTCAGCTGGGTAAATTCCTGCTCCCAGTAGCGCAGCACATGCGGCTTCACGCCGCACAGATCGCTGACTTCGCCGATCGTGAAATAACGCTTTGCCGGTATCGGCGGCAAAGCGATGACTTCAGACTTGCTGGAACGCTCGGTCATGGCTCAGTTCAGGCGACGCGTGCAAGCGGCTTCTGGCTGGCGAGTTCCACCATGCCCTTGAGTTTCTGGCTCGCGTGGAAAGTCACCACGCGCCGCGCGGTGATCGGAATTTCCTCGCCGGTCTTCGGATTGCGGCCAGGCCGCTGCGGCTTGTCGCGCAACTGGAAATTGCCAAAGCCGGACAACTTGACCGCCTCGCCCCGCTCCAGCGCATTGCGGATCTCGTCGAAGAAGGTTTCGACCATGTCCTTGGCCTCGCGCTTGTTCAGACCCACCTGCTCGAACAGCAGCTCCGCCAGTTCCGCCTTCGTCAGCGTCGGCAGCTCTTTTTCAGCCTGGGTACGCGCCTGCGATTCCTGCATTGCGCGATTGAGGTCGGCGGCCAACACGGATTGAAATTCGGCTGAGTTCACGTCATTCATAGTCGTTGTCATCCCTGCGACCTCTACCGTTCATGTGCGCAGTTTTGCGCCATGTTTTTTATTGACTGAGTCGATGAAAGCAGCCATTGCGGCATCCACTTTATCGTCCTGCAGGGTAGTTTGAGTATCTTGCAAGGTGAACCGGAAAGCAAGGCTTTTTTCGTCATTTCCCAGCCCCTTGCCACGATATTCATCAAATAAAACAATGGCTTGCATCATAGCACAGGCCGGATTTACTTTCTGTTCGGCAAAGAATGTATCCATCACTTCTTGCGCCGGGACCGAGTGCTTGACCACCAGCGCAAGGTCACGCGTCACTGCCGGGAACTTCGAGATTTCCCGATAGGCCGGGACGTCACGTCGCTGCAATGCGCAGGCATCGACCTCGAAAACCATCGGCGCCAGCGGCAGGTCGTACTTCTGCTGCCAGCGCGGATGTAACTCACCAATGAAGCCGATCACACGGCCATCGAGCAGCACCTGCGCCGAACGCCCCGGGTGCAGAGCCGGATGTTCAGTCTTCACGAACTGCAGAGCCTTAGGTGCAAACAATGCCTCCAGATCGGCCTTGATGTCGAAGTAATCGACATTGCGCGTCGGCTGCCCCCACTGCTCGTCCGCGACGGGACCATACGCGATTGCCGCAACCCGCTTGGGCTGCTCGTAACCCGCAACCGACAGCGGCCCGTCCTGGACATTCGGATTGCGCAGATATACCGCACCAACCTCGAACAACCGCACGCGATTGATCTTACGATTCAGGTTGTAGCGCACATTGGCAACCAGGCTGGCGACCAGTGATGAACGCATCACGCTCATCTGGCTGGCAATCGGATTGAGCAGCCTGATCGGATCGGTATTCGCCGCAAAGTCGGCCTCCCACGCTTCTTCAACGAAGCTGAAATTGACCACTTCCTGATAGTCGGCATCCGCCAACTGGCGACGGATCGCGAACAGCGAACGGCTCGCCTCCGGCGCAATGCGCATCGAATTCGGAGCCACCGGCGGCAGCGCCGGAATGTTCTCGAAGCCATAGACGCGCGCGATTTCCTCGATCAGATCCTCCTCGATCTCGATATCGAAACGGAAGGAAGGTGGCGTCACGGTAAACGTGCCCTCCCCGCGCGTGAACTCGAGCCCGAGGCGCGTGAAGATATCCGCGATCTGCTCGTCGCCGATTGGCACGCCGATCACCTTGACCGCGCGAGCAGTACGCACGGTCACCGGCTTGCGCTCGGGCAGATTGACGATGTGATCGTCAATCGGGCCAACCTGCGTGTCCTTGCCACCGCAGATTTCCACGATCAGCGCGGTAATGCGCTCGATGTGCTCAACAGTCGTCGCGTAATCGACGCCGCGCTCGAAACGATGCGCGGCGTCGGTCGAGAAGTTGTAGCGTCGCGCACGGCCCTGGATCGCCTGCGGCCACCAGAACGCCGCTTCCAGATAGATGTTCTCCGTATCGAGCGACACGGCGGTCGAATCACCGCCCATGATGCCGGCAAGCGATTCGATTTCATTGTCGTCGGCAATCACGCCAACCCATTCATCCACTTCAACCGTGTTGCCATTCAAGAGCTTGAGCGACTCGCCCGCCCGCCCCCAGCGCACGTCCAGTCCGCCGTGAATCTTGTCCAGGTCGAACACATGGCTCGGACGCCCCAGTTCCAGCATTACATAGTTCGAGATATCGACCAGCGCGGAAATGGGCCGCTGGCCGCTACGCTCCAGGCGGCGCTTCATCCATTCCGGGGTCTGCGCCCGCGCATTCAGGCCGCGAATAACGCGCCCCGAAAAGCGTCCACACAGATCAGGAGCAGAAACCTTCACCGGCAGCACTTCCTGAATATTTGTCGCAACCGCCTTGAAGCCTGGCGCCTTCAGCGGCGTACCCGTCAGCGCGGAAACCTCACGTGCAACGCCCAGCACCGACAGGCAGTCGGCCTTGTTCGGCGTGAGCTTGATCGTGAATTTCAGGTCGTTCAACTGATAGTAATCACGGAAATTCTGGCCAATCGGTGCGTCTTCCGGCAGGTCAAGCAGTCCGCCATGATCGTCCGACAGTTTCAGTTCGCGCGCAGAGCACAGCATCCCCTGCGACTCGACACCGCGCAGCTTGCCGACCTTGATCTCGAACGGTTTGCCATCCTCGCCCGGCGGCAGCTTCGCGCCAGCCAGCGCACATGCGACC
>JAEZVM010000315.1 GCA_023420795.1 Pseudomonadota bacterium | reverse complement strand
GTCCATTACAGACCGGCATTCGCTTTTTCCATCATCCTCTACCCGCTCCTCCAACAACTTCCCTTGCGGGTTGCCTGCCGCCTTTCGATGCTCTGAAAGGTTGGGCGGAGAATCGGGCTTACCACGTTCCCTGCAATACCGAACGCGTCCAACAACGACGCGACTAGCCGTTTAGGGTTGATCTCTCCCCCGGTGATCATATGACGACGTATTCCCAGATTCGACGGGAAATAACCGACCACGTACCGTTTTGGTTAAGGCCAATAGCAGCGTAGGCCTGTCAATAGTCACGAGGGTTCAAACGATCATTCACATTACATTACCCATGCGGCACTCCCCTAGCCCCTTGACCGCGTACTGCTCGCGATCTCTGCCGGATCACTCACATGAATCCGACACCACCGAAGTGGGAGTACATTGTCGTCAAAGCTTCTAACCCCGCCGTTACCAGCGACGCAAGCTTGAGTAGGGGACGAATGGTCGTACATCCGGTCGTGGCATCGATCATCTCAACTTCAAGACGACTGAGCACGACAAGGTATCGCAGAGCTTTGCGCTCTGAGTAAGGTGCGATCTAAGAGTACAGAGCCGAATAGTGCCCGGCTCGCGCTGACCTTATCCGGTAAGGTAAGGCCATCAAGGAATGATTATATGGAGAGTCATCCCTCTTGCTACGCGACACTTTCCCCGTCTTTTGAACAAATCCAAGAAGAATGGTGTCGCCGCTACAGTTTGACCTGTAGCCTCTCGGCACCCAACTTGGACCCTTTTGGGTGCCGTATCTGCTATGACTGGCTGAACCAGCCGTGAGGCATACAAAATTTCGGTGATATGCCTCGCTCTCGGGCCTAGTTTTTATAGAGGGGAAGCAGGCGTCCTCTTTACAGCCGGGTGACCTAGGTCACCCTTCAGAGCGCGACACGATGTCGCACCGAATCCGCTATTGTACCCTTTCACGCTGGCTTCCCTGCCGTCGCTGACGGCGGAATTGCCCTTGTTTTAACGCTTATTTCTTGTTCTTGTCATTGGTCCCGAACGGGAAGGTGCCGAACATGTTCTTGGTCTGATTCTGCATCTGATCCTGCATCTGCATGAACAGGTTCTTGCTCTGCTCGATGTAGTTGCTCATCATGCCCTGCATCATCGGCCCCTGCACATTCATGAACTGGGTCCACATCTCCTGGCTGAACGGTTTGCCTTCGTAGAAACCCTTCGAACTTTCGGTCAGCTTGTTCTGGATATCGATGAATGCCTGGATGTTCTTTTCCAGATAGGAGCCCATCATGCCCTGCATTGCGTGGCCGTAGTAACGGATGATCTGCGACAGCGCGCCACTGGAAAACATCGGCGTGCCGTTTGACGATTCTTCTTCCAAGATGATCTGCAGCAGTATGCTGCGCGTCAGATCCTCATCGGTCTTCGCATCAACAACGGTGAATTCCTCGTTGTCGAGCACCAGTTGCTTCACATCCGACAGCGTGATGTAGGAACTCGTCTGCGTGTCATAAAGCCGGCGATTCGGATACTTCTTGATCAAGCGCTCGGAAATCTTTTTTGCACTATTCATCGAAAATTCCAGTTATCGCGTCGTGACGCGTTATGTCGTTTCGTAAAAAAAGCGAACCTGTGTTCGCCCCCTTGCTTTTTTATTATAGTGCGAAAAAACAAAGATTTACGTATTCTCAGAGTCTTTTCATAAACGCATTGCAATGAAATCAAGAAAAGCGGCTGCCAGACTTCAGCAGCCGACTTCTGCTTGAATGCATGCTTCATTGCTGCGACTGTTCACGGCTCACACTTTGTTATTCAGCTTTTACCTTCACGTAACGGCCAGGTGCCGATTCGATTGGCTGGTATTTCGCATTGCCGAACTTGCGCGGCGCATTGAGCTTCTTGCCCGCATGCTTTGCAAGGAAGTCCGCCCATTCGGGCCACCAGCTTCCCGGATGTTCCTTTGCTCCGGCCAGCCACTCCTCGGCGTTCGCCACTGACTTGTCATTGGCCCAGTAACTGCGCTTCTTCTTTGCGGGAGGATTGATGACGCCAGCAATATGACCCGAGGCACCGAGCACAAAGCGGTTGCGGGTGCGTTTTTTCGGATTGAGCAGCGCAACCGATTCATACGCCGCAGTCCACGGAACAATATGGTCCTCCCGCGAACCATAGACAAAAATAGGGGCATCAATCGACGACAGATCGATTTTTTCACCGCATACAGTCAGCTTGCCCGGCACCCGCAGACTATTTTCGAGATACGCATTCCGCAGATACCAGCAGAACATCGGCCCCGGCAGATTGGTGCTGTCCGCGTTCCAATAAAGCAGATCGAAGGGCGGCGGATTTTCACCCTTCAGATAATTTGTCTTTACGTAGTTCCATACGAGATCATTCGGACGCAGGCTCGAAAACGCCGATGCGAAATCACGTCCCGGCATCAGCCCGCCGCCGCCGATCGCCTGCTCTCGCATCGACACCTGCGCTTCATCGATGAATACATCAATGATGCCGGTATCGGAGAAGTCCAGCAAGGTCGTCAGCAGGGTCAGGCTTGCGGCCGGCTGCTCACCGCGTGCGGCCATCAATGCCAGTGCGGTTGAAATGATGGTGCCGCCCACGCAGAAGCCGAGCAGGTTCATCTGCTCTTGCCCGGAGATTTCCTGCGCGACCTTGATTGCCTTCACTGCGCCTTTTTCGATGTAATCATCCCAGGTGACATGGCCAAGCGATGCATCCGGATTGCACCAGGATACGAGGAACACCGTGTGCCCTTGTTCCACTGCATAGCGCACCAAGGAATTGTCCGGCTGCAGGTCGAGAATGTAATACTTGTTGATGCAGGGCGGCACCAGGAGCAGCGGCCGCTCATATACCGTCTTGGTTAGCGGCTTGTACTGAATCAGCTGAAAAAGCTCGTTCTCGAATACCACTGCGCCTTCGGTGGTCGCGACATTCCTGCCGACCTCGAAAGCCGTCTCATCCGACTGCGAGATTCTTCCCTTCTGCATGTCCTCGAGCATGTGGGTGATGCCCTTGGTCAGGCTTTCTCCCTTGGTCTCCAAGATCTTTTGCTGCGCCTCCGGATTGCTGACAAGAAAATTTGCAGGCGACATCGCGTCCACCATTTGCTGTACCGCGAAACGAATCTTCTGTTTCGCGCGCGGCGTTGCCTCGACCGAATCGGCCATCGCCATCAGAAAGCGGGCATTGAGCAGATAAGCCGCAGCATTGAATGCATGCATCGGATTGGATTGCCATTCCGGGGCGGCGAAACGCCTGTCGCCTATCGTCGGCGTTTTTGATGCAAGCAAGTCCTGCCACAACCCGGACAACTGCTGCATATAGTCGTTCTGCAGTTGCGCCAGCGTGGAAGGATCGATGGTCGCACCGAATTCCTTCACGGTCGCGGTGATCGGCTTGGTATCAATCGGCGGCGTCTTAAGCCATGCGTGCCATGTGCTGGGATCGGGAAACTGGGGCATCCATGCGTTGGAACCGGTTTGCGGAGTGAACATGTTCATGCTTGCTTCTCTGTTTTGGCGTAAGGTTATGGTTTGACTTGCTGCTCGATAATGCTATGTATATCGTCGCCCTCGCATGGCTTTATGTGATTCTCATGATGTCGATTACCGAGCACTCCGTGGTCGCCGGCATCGTGACTTTCCTGCTGTATGGCGTTTTTCCGCTTGTGATCATTTTATACTTGATGGAAACTCCGCAACGCAAACGGCGACGCGCGGAAGCCGAAAAAATCCGCATCGAAGAATTGCAGAAGGAAGCGATGGCGCAGGGGGAAGAAGCAAGGGAAAGAGAGCATTAACGATTGGCTGGTCGGCATCTTCGCCGATTGCCGCGGCAGGTCACTTGAGCCAAATCAACGAGGCCATCCGGCCCGTTATCCTGTTCCGCCGGTAGGAATAGAAATGCGATGCATCGGTCACGGTGCAGAATCCGCCGCCGAAGATTTTTGTCACGCCGGCCTTGTTCAGGGTCGTCCGCGCCAGTGCATAGATATCGGCCAGATATTTTCCGGGCTGCCCCTGAAGCGGGATGAAAGCAGCAGCCATTCCTCCGTCGCGCGCCACGAAGGCATCGAACACATCCTGCCCCACTTCAAAGCATTGCGGCCCGATTGCCGGACCGAGCCATGCGAGGATTTCTCCCGCACCGGCATTGCCCATGCATGACAGGGTATTTTCCAGAATGCCGCCAGCCAGCCCGCGCCATCCCGCATGAGCCGCGCCAACCACCCGCCCATGCAGATCGCAGAACAGCACGGGAAGGCAGTCGGCAGTCTGAATCGCGCAGACGATTCCGGGTCGCGTCGCAATGCTGGCATCGGCCTGCGGCGCATCCTCGATATCGGCAGCGTTCAGCACCTGTGCACCATGCACCTGCGTCAACCATGCCGGCTCGGCGGGCAACAGCTCGCGCAACCGGGCCCGGTTTTGCCGCACCAGTTCCGGTTCATCGTTCACATGCACGCCGAGGTTCAGGCCGCCGCTGCCGGTGCCATCATCATAGGGTGCCGGACTGAAGCCGCCGCGCCGCGTAGTGGACAACGCGCCCACATTCGCAGGCGCGCCAATCCAGTCAGGAACAATCAGGTCCATCATTCGATTGCTTCGGCGTCGATGCTGGCACGTGCCAGAAGGTCGGCAAAATCGTTTGGTGGCGCGGCCTTCCATTCAAGGCTCTTTCCGGATGCCGGATGACTCAGGCCGAGCCTGTACGCATGCAATGCCTGGCGATCGAATACGGAAGCCAAGTGTGACTTGCCATACAGGGGATCGCCGACCAGCGCAAACCCGATCGACTGCATATGCACTCGGATCTGATGGGTGCGCCCGGTTTCAAGCTGGCAGCGCATCAGGCTAACCGCGCGTCCGTCCAGCGCACCGGTCGCGATGCGCTGGTAATGGGTGACGGCCGGTTTCGCGGTGATGTGCTCCGACACCGCCATCTTGATGCGGTCGCGCGGATGACGACCGATCGCGGCATCGATCTTTCCGGTGACATGCGGCGTACCCCACACCAGCGCGAGATATTCCCGCCTGACGGTGCGCGCCTGCAACTGCCGGACCAGGTCGGTTTGCGCCTGCAGGGTTTTCGCGACCACCATCAGGCCGCTGGTTTCCTTGTCCAGCCGGTGCACGATACCGGCGCGCGGCACGCCTGCCAGCGACGGAAGATGATGCAGCAAACCGTTGAGCAGCGTTCCGGACCAATTGCCTGCGGCCGGATGGACCACCAGGCCGGCGGGCTTGTCGATCACCAGAATGGACGCGTCTTCATGGACGATTGGCAGCGCCATTGCCTCGGGTGCAAAAGCCTGCTCTTCCGGCGCGGCCTGCGGTTGGACGACGAGCGTCTCGTCACCCAGCATGGCCGTCTTGGCGCGGGCCGACTGGCCATCGACCGTGACCTGGCCGGCCTCGATCCATTGCTGCAGGCGGCTGCGCGAATATTCAGGCATCAGCTGGGACAGTGCCTTGTCCAGGCGAACGCCGCAAAATTCAGGGGTCAGTTTCAGCTCGACGGCGGGAAGCTCGGACGGCGCGTGCTCATCCAGATCGTCTTCCCCGATATCGGTGTCAGTTAGGGATTTGTTCAAAATGGGATTTCTGTGGTGCATTACGCGCAGGTGCCATCGGATATAATCGTTGCCTTCTCCAGATGTGATCCCGCAAACGTCATGCAAAAAAGATCGTTGAAGTTCGCTGCCATTGCCCTTGCTTTGTCTCTTTCCGGCTGCGGTTTGCTCCCCGAAAAAATCGACGAAACCAAGAACTGGTCGGCCTCGAAATTATACTCGGAGGCGCGCGACGAACTATCAGCGGGTAACTTTGAAAAGGCGATCCAGCACTTCGAAAAGCTGGAAGCGCGCTATCCGTTCGGCACCTATGCGCAGCAGGCACAGATGGAAGTCGCCTATGCGCATTACCGCCAGGGCGACCAGCCGCAGGCGCTGGCGGCGGTGGAGCGCTTCATCAAGCTGCATCCGAACCATCCGAACGTCGATTACATGTATTACCTGCGCGGGCTGATCAACTTCAACGACAAGGTCGGCTTCCTCGATTTCCTGTCCAAGCAGGACCCGAGCGAGCGCGACCCGAAGGCGGCGCGCGACGCATTCGACTCCTTCAAACTGCTGGCGGAACGCTTCCCCGACAGCAAATACACCAAGGATGCGATCGCTCGCATGAAGTACCTGGTGAATGCAATGGCGCAGTATGAAGTCCATGTTGCCAATTACTACTATCGGCGCGGCGCCTATCTGGCCGCGGCCAACCGGGCGCAAATCGCGGTTTCGGAATACCGTGATGCACCGGCAATCGAAGAAGCCTTGTTCGTGATGGTCAAGTCCTACGATGCGCTCGATCTGCCGGAACTGCGCGATGACGCCGCACGGGTCTTGAAACAGAACTTCCCGGATAGCGCCTTTCTGACTGGCGCTCGGAAAACCAGCTCTTCCTGGTGGAAATTCTGGTAATCAGTCCTGCTCCCTGAAGCCTCGCGATGCGAGGCTTTTTATTTTCACCAGCTTAAGCCTCGATGCAACGGCGAAATACCCACTCATGCGACTTTGAAGCCTGCGCATCGAAAGCGTAGCCCTCGGCATCGAACTCCTTGAGCTGTTCCGGCCGAACGATGCCGTTGAGCGCCGCATAACGCGCCATCAGGCCGCGCGCCCGTTTCGCATAGAACGAAATGATCTTGTACCGGCCGCCTTTCCAATCCTCGAAAATCGGCGTGATGATCTCCGCATCCAGCAGCTTCGGCTTGACGGACTTGAAGTACTCTTCCGATGCGAGATTAACCAGCATGTTCGACTTCATGTTCGACAGCACCTGATTGAGCGCGCCGGTCACCCGCTCGCCCCAGAATGCGTACAAGTCCTTGCCGCGCTGGTTTGCAAGCCGTGTTCCCATTTCCAGCCTGTATGGCTGCATCAGGTCGAGCGGACGCAGCACACCGTACAGGCCGGATAGAATGCGAATGTGCGCCTGCGCATAATCCAGCTGTTCCGGATTGAACGTAGCTGCATCCAGCCCCTCGTAGACATCGCCATTGAACGCAAGGATTGCCTGTTTTGCATTCCCTGTCGTAAATTCCCGCGACCAGGAGGCAAAGCGCGCAACATTGAGCGCCGCCAGCGGGTCCGAGATGCTCATCAGGCTTGCGACCTGTGCAGGCGACAATTGCTTGAGCGTTTCGATCAGTTCGGCGGCGTATTCGATGAAATCGGGAAGCGTGTGGAGGTCGGTGGTCGCCGGCTTGTCGTAGTCGAGCGATTTGGCGGGCGAGAGAACAATCAGCATGAGAAACAAGTTGCAATGAGAAAACTGCCGCAATGATACCGAAGCGCATCGTGATTGACACCAACGTCTGCCTGGACCTGTTCGTATTCCGCGATCCACGCTGGGCTGCCCTGCTCTTCGCGCTCAGGACGCGCAGCGTGGAGGCGGTGACGCGCGACGACTGCCGCACGGAGTGGCTGATGGTGCTCGAATACAAACATCTGCCGCTCGATGCGCAATCGCGTCCCGGCGCGGCCTCGGAATTCGACGATCTGATCGCATGCATCGACCGCGACTCGCTGAATCCGCGCACCGATGTGCGGCTGCCCGTCTGCAGCGATCCGGATGATCAGAAATTCCTGGAGCTGGCGCGAGACGCCGGCGCGCAGACGCTGATCACGAAGGACAAGGCCTTGCTGAAACTGGCGAGGAAAACCGCCCGCGCCGGCCTGTTCGAGATCGTCGCACCGGAGAAATGGTCGATTTAACCTGTATAAAATGTCTCTTCCCTTCTTTTGCACAAAACCAGCATGAGCACACCGCATTTCAACGCCTCTTCCCTCACGCTCCAGTCGAAGCTGCCCAATGTTGGCACCACGATTTTCACGGTCATGTCGGCGCTGGCTGCTGAAAAAGGCGCGGTCAACCTCGGCCAGGGCTTTCCCGACTTCGACTGCGATCCGGCGCTGGTCGATGCAGTGACGGCTGCGATGAAAAGCGGATTGAACCAGTACCCGCTGATGACTGGCGTGCCGGCGCTAAGAAACGCCATCGCTGCGAAGATCGCCACGCTGTATGGTCATGAATACGATCCGGCGACGGAAATCACGGTAACCGCCGGCGCCACGCAGGCGCTGCTGACGGCCATCCTGTGCAGCGTGCATCCGGGCGACGAAGTCATCGTGATCGAGCCGGCATACGACAGTTATGTACCCGCAATCGAACTGGCCGGCGGCAAACCCGTCTTCGTGCAGATGGAGGTCGACGAGAACGGATATACAGTTCCCTGGCATCGGCTTGCCGCTGCCATCACGCCGAAGACGCGCATGATCATGCTCAACTCGCCGCACAACCCGACCGGATCGGTGCTGCGCGAAGCGGATCTCCGGGCACTGGCCGACATCGTGCGCGGCACCAGCATCCTCATCCTGTCCGACGAGGTCTATGAGCACATGGTGTACGACGGCGCGCGTCATGAATCGGTGTGCCGCCATCCGGAACTGGCGGCGCGCTCCTTCATCGTATCCAGCTTCGGCAAGACCTATCATGTCACCGGCTGGAAGGTTGGCTATGTCGCCGCGCCAGCCGCATTGACGGCCGAATTCCGCAAGGTGCACCAGTTCAACGTATTCACAGTCAACACGCCGGTGCAGCATGCTCTCGCGACTTACATGGCCAATCCCACGCCTTATCTGGAGCTGCCTTCGTTCTACCAGTGCAAGCGCGACCTGTTCCGCCAGGGGCTGAGTGCGACGCGCTTCCGACTGCTGCCGTCCGATGGTACCTACTTCCAGTGCGTGGACTATTCCGCAATCTCGTCGTTGCCGGAAGCGGATTTCGCCAAATGGCTGACTGCGGAAATCGGCGTGGCCGCCATCCCGGTTTCCGCTTTCTACAATCAGCCGAAGGAATCGG
>JAEZVM010000146.1 GCA_023420795.1 Pseudomonadota bacterium | reverse complement strand
GGCGCGTTCGGCGATGCCGCCGGAAATAATGGCGGGAATCGCAGCGGCGAAGGTCAACAGGAAGAAGAACTTGACCAGCTCGTAGCCATTCGAGCTTGCCAGCGTCTCGGCATCGCTGAAGAAGTTCACGCCGTAGGCAATGCTATAGCCGATGAAAAAATAGACGATGGTGGAAACGGCGAAATCCACCAGTATCTTGACCAGCGCATTCACTTGATTTTTCTTGCGCACGGTGCCGAGCTCGAGAAACGCAAAGCCGGCGTGCATGGCTAGAATCATGATGGCGCCAAGCAGAATGAATAAAGTATCAGGCGCGCTTTTTAGTGCATCCATCCAAGAACTCTCCCTATAATTGTGCACTTCAGAAACGAATGCGAAGGCGGAGCAAAATCCATTCCTTCCTATAAGAGATTTTTAACGCTTTGATTTTTAGGTAAAAATTTTTCTTTGAAGGGCCAATCGGTGAGCGTGCACTAAAGCCGTGCGTGGTTTCGAGCCGATTTGAGGAAGGACTGCCAATCAGGGCGGCGCAGCGGTTTGCCGGAGATTCAGATTTTTTCCGAGACGGAGCCTTTGTTCCAAATCCATGTAGCAGCAGGAGATTCTATTCATGCGCAAGCGACTCGTTGTATTCCAGGCTGCGTTAGCCCTCATCTTGCTGTCCGGCTGTGCCGTTCCCCAGCAGTTCGCCTATCCGAACGAAGATTTCGCCTCGACCAATACCTATGCCCACAGTTTTCCCGGTTCTGCCGAGACCGCATGCGAAGCGGCGCGGCGGACATTGCTCAGCCAGGGATATGTGATCGGTGAGGCGGGCGGGTCTCAGGTGAGGGCGCGCAAGAACTTTCAGCCGGAAAGGGATCAGCACATGCAGATCGAGTTCCATGTGGTCTGCGCGCCGAACAGCAAAGGCAGCAACAGTACGACGATGTTTGCCAATGCCGTCCGGGAAATCTATTCGCTCAGGAAGAGCAGCAATTCGGCCAGCCTTGGCGTCGGGTCGCTGGGATCGGTATCGCTGCCATTCGGCACTACCGATGAATCGCTGGTCAAGGTCGGCAGCGAAACCATTCCGACCCGGCAGTTCTACGCACGGTTTTTCGAACTCGTCGAAAGCTATCTGGACGTATCGCTGGACGACCTGGAAGACGAAGCCGAGAAGCAGCGCAAACCGAATCAAGCGCCTGCAGTCGATCCGGGCAAGGCGGAAGAAGGCGTTCCAGCGGAGCCCCGGTTCGATTCCTGATCGAGCGGTCGGGCGAAGCTCAGTTCATGGCCATCGGGATCGATGATATGAAAATAGCGTTCGCCCCAAGGCGCATCGCGGGGAGCGAACTCCGTATCGAGCCCGGCGGCAAGTGCTTTCTGGTACATGCCGTCGACATCGGAAACGTGAAAGATCACCCGTCCCCACCAATGCAGTGGCCCACGGGTTTCAGCAATCAGGTTCAGGAAGGATGTGCCACAGGCAAACGAGGTAAACGCCTCCCCGGGGCCGCCATGCCGCAGCGCAAATCCGAGGCTCTCGTAGAAGCGCACCGCCTGCGCCATATCCGCGGTGGCCAGCGTGACGGCGCTTAATGCCTCGATGGATGCATTACGTTCAGGTTCACCCAACGCCACTCCTTACGTTTCCGTACCTCGGACAAAACCAGTCCGCTCGCTGCGATTCTCAAACTGGTTCTTACAACGCGCGTACGCACAGCCGGAAATCCGGATCTTCGTCGTACTTGCGGATCTCGAATTCGAGGCTGCGCATCAGCTTCAGCATCGGCGCGTTATTGGTCAGCACCAGTCCTTCGATCTGCTTCAGGCCCTTGCTGCGGGCGACATCCATGATTGACAGCATCATGCGCGAGCCAAGGCCCTGGCCGTTGAACTCATCGGAAATCGCCAGTGAAAATTCGCAGGTGCTCAGGTCCGGATTGGTCACGTAGCGCGATACCCCGATGATGCGCTCTGTTTCGGTAAACCCGCCCGACTCGCTCGGCGTGCGCTCGCGCCAGACGGCGACCAGCGCCATTTCCCGGTCGTAGTCGATCAGCGTGAACTTCGCGAGCATCTTCAGCGACAGCTCGCGCATGGTCGAAACAAAGCGGAAGTAGCGGCTTTCCGGCGACATCCGGCGCACGAAGTCCTGCAGCATTTCGGCGTCGTCCGGGTGGATCGGCCGCACGCTGTAGCGCCCGCCGCCGCGCATCGGCCATTCCTGCTCGCGCTCGGACGGATAGGGCAGGATCGCCAGATGCGGATACTGGCCGGGGCCGCCCGGTGCCTGGTCGATCACGATGCGCGCATCGACCACCACCGCGCCGCTCGCGTCGGCGATCACTGGGTTGATGTCCATCTCGCGCAGCTGCGGCAGTGCGCACACCATTTCCGACACGCGCAGCAGGATGCGCTCCAGCGCATCGCGGTCGGCCGGCGGTGCGCCACGCCAGGCGCCCAAGGTTTCCGACGAGCGGGCGCGGTCGATCAGGCGTTGCGCGAGGAACTGGTTCAGCGGCGGCAGCTCGATCGCACGGTCGGCGATCAGCTCGATCATCGTGCCGCCGGCGCCAAAGGAAATCACCGGGCCGAACGGCACGTCGGTGGTAACGCCGATGTACAGTTCGCGCCCCTGCAGCTTGCCGGACATGTTCTGCACCGTCACGCCGTTGATCTTCGCGTCCGGTCGCAGCCGGGCCACGGTGGCCATCATGTCCTGCCAGGTGTCGCGTACCGCCGCGGCGTTCAGCAGGTTGAGCGCGACGCCGCGCACGTCCGACTTGTGCGAGATGTCGGGCGAATCGATCTTCAGTGCGACCGGATAACCAAGCTGGCTAGCGACCAGGATCGCCTCGCTCGCGCTGCGCGCGAGGATGGTCTTGGTAATCGGGATATGGAAAGCCGCCAGCAGCGCCTTCGATTCCATTTCGGTCAGCACCTTGCGCCGTTCTGCCAGCACGCTCTCGATCAGCAGGCGCGCGCCTTCGACATCCGGATCGGGCAGCGGCGACAGCGGCGGCGGCGTCTGGTGCAGCAGTTGCTGGTTCTGATGGAAGGAAGCGATGTTGCTGAACGCATCGACCGCCGCTTCCGGCGTGCGGTAGGTCGGGATCGCGGCGGCGGCGAGGATCTTGCGCGCTTCGGCGGCACGTTCGTCGCCCATCCAGCAGGTGATCAGCGGCTTGCCGAGCGACGGATGCAGGTCGGCCAGCGCCTGTGCGACCGCGGCGGTGTCGAGTTCCGGCTTGGGCGACAGGATCACCAGGATGCCGTCGACGCCGGACGACGCGGCGCACGCGCTGATCGCGGCGCGATAGTGCGCGGGATCGGCGTCTTCGCCGAGATCGAGCAGCGATTGCAGGCTGGCCAGAGGCGACAGCTGCGGCGCCAGTTCAGCGGCCGCCTGCGCCGGCAGCGCCGCCATTTCCAGCCCGAGTTCATTGGCCCAGTCGGCCGCGAGTACGCCCGGGCCGCCGCCATTGGTGACGATCGCGAGCCGCTTGCCGACCGGCAGATTGCGCGCGGACAGCCCCTTCGCTGCCGAGAACAGCTGCACGAAGTTGCGCACGCGAACTGCGCCGGCGCGCTGCAGCGCGGCGTCGAATACATCGTCGCTGCCGACGATGGAGCCGGAGTGCGTGAGCGCGGCGGTCGAGCCGGCAGGCTTGCGCCCGGCCTTCAGCACGATCACCGGCTTGGCGTTCGCGGCCGCGCGCAGCGCGCTCATGAAGCGGCGTGCATTGCGGATGCCTTCCAGGTACACCACGATACTGTGTGTGCTGCGGTCGTCCGCGAGGAAGTCGAGCACCTGCGCGATATCGACCGAAGTATTGGGGCCGAGCGACACCACCGTCGAGAAGCCGACGCCGTTCTTCGCCGCCCAGTCGAGTATTGATGAAGTCAGCGCGCCGGACTGCGATACCACCGCCAGCGAGCCTTCCTGCGCCAGCGGCCCCAGCACGCTCGCATTCAGGCGCAGGCGCGTGCGCTGGAAGCCAAGGCAGTTCGGGCCGAGCAGGTGGATGCCATGCTGCTTCGCGATTGCATGCAGTTGCGCGGCGAGCGTCGCATCCACGCCGCTGGAGATGATCAGCGCGGCCTTGCTGCGGATGCGCGCGGCGACTTCCAGCGCTGCGGTCAGCTGTTCGTTCGGCAGCGCGATGATCGCGAGATCGGACTTCGACTGTGCCAGCTCGCTCAGCGTGCCGCTCATGCCGATGTCGAGGAAGGAGACCGGTCCGCCATAGCCGCCGTCGCGCAGCTGCGCTGCGATCAAGCGGCCGTGAGAGGTTTGCGCGCCCGGCGATTTCTCGTCGCCGGCGAAGACGACAATCGAACGCGGAGCGAAGAGGGGGGTGAGATAGTGCTTGTCCATGCTAATCGTCGAGGTTGTTTGTTGTTGTTTGCTTTCGGACCGGTGCGGCTCTTCAATCCGCGCCGATCAACACCTTCACATGCGCCGCCACGCTGCGCGCCAGCGGTGACAGCACGTAGCCGCCTTCCAGACACGACACCACGCGCCCCTGCGCATGGCGCTGCGCAACCTGCATCACCTGCTTGGTAACCCATTCGTAATCCGCCTCGACCAGGCCGAGATTGCCCATGTCGTCTTCACGGTGGCCGTCGAAGCCGGCGGAAATGAAAATCATCTGTGGTTTGAACGCATCCAGCGCCGGAACCCAGTGCGATTCCACCGCGGCGCGGAACGCCTCGCCGCCGGAGCGCGGCGGCAGTCCGACGTTGACCATGTTCGGCCCCTTCGGTTCGGAGCCGCAGAATGGATAAAGATTCTGCTCAAAGGTGGAACACATCAGCACGCGCGGATCGTCGTACAGGATGTCCTCGCTGCCATTGCCGTGATGCACATCGAAATCGACCAGCGCGACGCGCTCCAGCCCGTGCACATCGAGCGCATGGCGAATGCCGACCGCGACATTGTTGAAAAAGCAGAAGCCACCCGCCGCCGCGCGCTCCGCATGATGCCCCGGCGGACGCACATTGCAGAAGGCCGTCGATGCCTCGCCGCGCAGCACCAGGTCGGTGGCCAACACCGCCGCCCCGGTCGCACGCAATGCAGCGCGGTAGGAATGCGGATTCATCCAGGTATCGGGATCGACCTGCTCATAGTCTTCGGCCGGCGATTTCGCCGCCATTTCATGCACATGCAGCATCGTGTGCGCACGGGCGAGCTGTTCTTCGGTGGCCTGGGGCGCGTCGTACGGCTGCATGTAGTCGAGCAGGCCCTTGATCAGAAGCTGATCACGGATGGCGGAAAGGCGTTCGGGGCATTCCGGATGCAGCGAGCCCATCTCGTGCTTGCTGCAATCGTCGTGGGAAATATAGGCGGGAAGCATGGAGGAATTGCGTCGTTGGACAAGACGGCCGTAAAGCCATTTTACACACTGCGTCAGGTACGTCCGAGGCAGGCGGCGAAGAGCCGCGGCCGGCCCGGAGCCGGCATGCCGCCGAAGGCTGGTTGTGGCGCTGTCGGAGCCCGGTTTTTGCACTTGATACGCACCTTCTTATTATTTTGATGCTGGTAAGCAATCCGATTATCCTCGCAATTTGCGCCTGCGGGGCAATGAAAAGGCAGATTTTTATACCGGCGTTTTGCCGTGCTGGCGCGCTCTTCAGGTTGCCGGCGTCCGCTTGCGCGCAGCCGCACTGATTGCAACCACCGCCGGATGCGTGATCCGGCGTTCGATCGAGATTGCATAGAACTGCTCGATGACCGTGCTGCTGCGGCCGACTTCCAGCACGCCGTACTGCCTGCGAATCTGCGCCGCGACCAGCGAGGGGGTGGCGAACACGCCGGTGCCGGCCTCGCCGAACTCCTTGAGCAGAGCGCCATCGTCGAATTCGCCGACGATGCGCGGATGGATGTGCTCCTTGTCGAACCATCGCAGCAGGCGCGGCCGCAGTGCCGAGTCTTCGCCGGGGAGCAGGAACGGCGCGCCGTCCAGACTGGCGGGAAAACCCTTCCGGTATTGCTTTGCCAGCGCCGGCGTGCCGAGAAACACCACGCCGCACTCGCCCAGCAGATGGTTGTAGCCGCGCACATTGCTGTTGGCCGGCATCGGGCCGTCGGCGATTACCAGGTCCAGGCTCTGGATCGCCAGCCCGGCCAGCAGGTTCGAGAGCTTTCCTTCGCGGCAGACAATGCGCAGGGTTTCCGGGAGCTTGAGCGCCGGTTCCAGCAGCATGTAGGCGATCGACTTTTGCACCGAATCGGCCACGCCGACGGTGAACTGCAGCGGCCGCTCTCCCGGCCGGTGGCGCAGCGCCTCTTCCAATTCTTCGCCGAGCGAGAAGATTTCATCCGCATAGCTGAACACCATGCGCCCCGCGTCGTTAAGTTCGAGCCGTCGGCCGATGCGGTCGAAGAGCCGGTAGCCGAGCATCTCTTCGAGCAGCGAAAGCTGGCCGCTCACGGTCTGCGGAGTCAGATGCAGCTGTTCGCTGGCGCGGCCGATGCCGCCGCATTTGGCCACCACCCAGAAGTAATGCAGGTGCTTGTAGTTGAGTAAACTCACGGGTCTTTATATTCGAAATTTCCGAATCGAAATACTACTATATTCGAATTTTAATTACGTTCCTCGTGGGCTAAAGTGAATTCAAGCCCTGCAACAACAGGCCTCAACAAGAACCGCCAAGGAGGTTTCCATGAAAGTCGATATCCAAGCCCAAGGTTTCCCGCTGACCGAAGCGCTTACCGATCACACTGAGCGCCGCCTGCGCTTCGCGTTGAAGCACGCGACCGATCAGGTGCAGCATGTGACGGTGCGGCTGGCCGATATCAATGGACCGCGCGGCGGCGTCGATAAGAAATGCAGCATCCATATCGTGCTGGCCGGCCTGCCCGATATCGTGACCGAGGATACCGAGGCCGACATGTATGTGGCGATCAATCGCGCAGTCGATCGCGTCGGGCGTACTGTCCTGCGGCGTATCGAACAGTAAGGCAATCACATGGCCGGGCTGCGGCGGTAGCGTCGCAGCCCGGCATGTTCTTTCTTTACATTTCAGGAGGCATATACGATGCAATGTCCCGTCTGTACCAATACTCAGCTTGTCATGTCGGAGCGGCAAGGTATCGAAATCGATTACTGTCCGCAGTGCCGCGGTGTCTGGCTCGATCGCGGCGAGCTCGACAAGATCATCGAGCGTTCTGCAGTGGCACCGGTAGCCGCCGCATACGGCCGGCCGCAGTCACCTACACAGGATCAACGCGGCTATCAGCAACCGCCGCGCCAAGGCCATTACAAGGACGAGTATCATTCCCGCAAGAAGAAGGGCTTCCTCGGCGAGTTGTTCGATTTCGATTGATCTGCATCCGGGCAGTGGGCGAGGCAGGCGCGATAATCTTTGCGGACAAGAATGCGATAAGAATGCCTCATGACTGAACGCGATACCGCTGCCCTCACGCGCAGCATCCTGCTCGGACTGTTGCTGGGCGGCCTGCTTCTGCTCAGCTACCTGATGCTCCACTGGTTCATCGCGCCGGTGGTGTGGGCGCTGATCCTGGCCTATGTGACCTGGCCGCTGTATGCGCGCCTGCGCCGCCTGTTGCGCGACAATGCCACGCTCAGCGCGCTGCTGATGACGTTGCTGCTGACCATGGCTTTCGTGCTGCCGCTGCTTGGCCTGATAGGCCTGCTGCAGTCGGAATTCATCGTTGCCTACCAGACGGTATCCGCTTATCTGAACGAGACGCCGCACCGCCTACCGGATCCCATTCGTTATATTCCCTGGCTGGGAGAACGCCTGCAGCAATTCCTCGACAGCATTGCCGGCGACCCGGAGATGCTGCGCACCGAAGCGCTGCGCTGGGCGCAGAACTGGTTCGGCGAACTGGCCAACCTGGTCGGCGGCGTTGGTCGCAATGCCGCGAAAATGGGTTTCGCCGTGCTTACCGTGCTGTTCGTCTATCGCGACGGCGAAAACCTGCTGCTGCAGGTGCGCCGCGTGATGCACCGCTTCCTCGGCGCACGCGCCCATGGCTATCTCGACGCCATCGGCAGCACCACCAAGGCGGTGCTGTACGGCCTGGTGCTGACTGCGCTGGCTCAAGGCTCGCTGGCCGGTCTTGGCTACTGGGCGGCCGGCATCCGTGCGCCGGTGCTGCTGGGCGCGTTCACGGCGCTGATCGCGCTGATCCCGTTCGGCACGCCATTCGTCTGGGGCTCGCTTGGCGTGTGGCTGCTGGCAACCGGCGAGACGGTCGCCGGCATCGGCCTGCTGCTGTGGGGAACACTGGTGGTGAGCTGGGTGGACAACCTGATCCGGCCGCTGGTGATCAGCAGCGCATCGCAGATTCCCTTCCTGCTGGTGATGTTCGGCGTGCTCGGCGGGCTTGCGGCATTCGGGCTGGTCGGCATGTTTGTCGGTCCGGTGATCATGGCCGTGCTGATGGCAGTATGGCATGAATGGCTGGAAGAAAAAGAAGAAGCGCAGGCGCCGGTCGAACGCACCGGTAACGACAAGTACTTGCGAGGTTGATATCGTGCGTGTCGGTTACAGTGCGTGGCTCGGGAGAGCCGCTGTTGCAACCTGACCACTGAGGGCGAGCCGGCTGCCTGCATTGGCGGATATTCAATTTGGCGTACTGGACGGCATTCAAGTGTGGCGCTAAGCTGCAATTACCGAAGTGCAATATTTGGCACCTCATTTCATGGCGCGATTTTCCGAAGGCGCCTTCATCATGCAGAACAGTTTTTCACGTCAAGAATACGAGGCGTCTCCGCCGCCTGAGACAGAGCAGAGCTTCTGGTCAAAGCGGAAAAAATTCACCGCCCGGACCGAAGCCGCATTTCAGCAGGAAGTGGATCGCCGGCGCGAGCGCCGCATTTACAAGAGCGGCATCGTGGGTGTGCTGCTGTATGGTGTCTTTGCGATCAGCGACAGCTTCATGGTCCCGGACGTTTACCATCAGGCACTGGCGATACGCTTCCTGCTGGTCATACCGCTGATGCTGCTGATGACCTTTGGCCTTTACAAGCTGAAAAGCATTGTCGTTCGCGAAATACTGCTGGCCGCTACCATCGTTCTGGTGGCATTAAGCCTGATCTGGATCTCGAACTTGAGCAGTCATCCGAATGCGGCGCATTATCAGGCAGGAATCACGCTGATCGCCCTGTTCGGCAACATCGTACTCAGCCTGCGCTTTCGCAGCGCGCTTGCGACTTCCGCAGTCGTCACGGCGATCTATGCATTCTCCCTCAGCCAGGCCACGTTATTGACTGTGCCTGTACGGTTCAACAGCTGGCTCTTCTGTTTCGCGATGGTCGTCATCAGCCTGATTGCCAATTTCCGGATAGATCAGGACCAGCGCCGCGCATACCTCGCGCGCAGGCGGGAGCAGGTGCGCAATGAGGAACTCAGCCACGCCGTCGAGCTGCTGGCCAAGCTGTCTGCCGAGGATGCGCTGACGCAGA
>JAEZVM010000114.1 GCA_023420795.1 Pseudomonadota bacterium | reverse complement strand
GACTTTGCCCGGGTTCATTAGGCCAAGCGGATCCAGCGCTTGCTTGATGGTCCGCATCAGGTTCATTTCGACAGAGGATTTGTATTGGCGAACCTCGTCCCGCTTGAGCGCGCCGAGTCCATGCTCGGCCGAGATCGAGCCGCCGAACTGGTGCACGCTGTCATGCACCACGCGGTTGATCTCCGCTTGCTGGGCAATGAATGCGTCCGGCGATTCATGTTCCGGCGGTGATACGTTGTAATGCAGGTTGCCGTCGCCGAGATGGCCGAAGGTGACCATCCGGCATCCTGGGAAGACGTGCGCAAGCTGTTCATCGGTGCTACGGATGAAGTCGCCGATGCGCGAGATCGGCACCGAGACATCATGCTTGATGTTCTTGCCTTCTTCCGCCTGCGCCAGCGGAATGTGTTCGCGCAGGTTCCACAATGCCTTGGATTGCGCAATCGAGGAAGCGACGATGGCGTCCTGCAGGATGCCTTGCTCCAGTGCGTCGGTGATCAGTGCTTCGAGCATCGCATTCGCATGATCTTCCGATTCGCTGTCGGACAGTTCCAGCAGTACGTATTGAGGATAGTTTTCCGGGAAGGGCGCGCGCATCTGCGGGAAATGTTTGGCAACCAGGCGCAGGCAGAAATCGGACATCAGCTCGAAGCCGGTCAGCGTAGCGCCGCATTTTTCCTGTGCCAGCGAAAGCAGTCGCAACGCGTCGTCCGGTGATTGCATCGCGGCCAGCGCTGTCAGTTGCGCCTGCGGCTGCGGAAACAGCTTCAGCACCGCAGCGGTGATGATGCCGAGCGTGCCCTCCGCACCGATGAACAGGTCGCGCAGGTCATAGCCGGTATTGTCCTTGCGCAGCCCGCGCAAGCCGCTCCATACCTCGCCCTGCGGCGTCACCACTTCTAGCCCGAGGCACAGCTCGCGTGCATTGCCGTAACGGAGAACGGCGGTACCCCCAGCGTTGGTCGCCAGGTTGCCGCCGATCGTACAGCTGCCTTCCGCCGCAAGCGACAGGGGGAACAGCCGCCCGGCATCGGCTGCCGCGTTCTGCACCTGTTCGAGGATGCAGCCGGCTTCCACCGTCATCGTATTGTTGATCGTGTCGATTGCACGGACGCGATTGAGCCTGGTCAACGACAGCACGATCGCGCTGCCGCTCTCATCCGGCACGCTGCCCAGCACCAGGCCGGTATTGCCGCCCTGCGGGACGATGGGAACGCGGTACTGATTGCACAGGCGGACGAGGACAGCGACCTCGTCAGTTGTGCCAGGCTTCACCACGGCGAGCGCCTTGCCGGTGAAGCGGCGGCGCCAGTCGGTCAGGTAGCCGGCAATGTCGGCGTCTTCGGTAAGTACATGTGCGGCGCCGACCGCATCGCGGCAGCGATCGAGAAAATCATTCATTTGGAGGCTTTCTGTATGACCTGCTTTGCCAGCTTCTTCGCAGCCTGCTTGTAGGGGCGCAGATAGAAGACGGTGCAGAAGAAAAAAATGCAGACGAGGCCGAACTCGATCCATCCCAGAGTAGAAGACAGACCCTTGTCGGTCGTGGCGCGGACGATGCCCTCGGCCAGATAGAGCAGGATCAGCATCGACGACCACTGCATCGTATAGAGATTGCGTTTCAACACGCCGCGCAGCGGCAACAGCAGCGGCACAACCTTGAGCACCATCCATGAACCGCCCGGCCGCAACGGGGCGAGGAACAGTTCCCATGCGACGCACAGCAGGATCAGCGCGATCAGGCTGCCGGCGGCACCGATATAAAAGACATTCTGACTGCGTTCCTGCATCAGGCGCTCCTCAGCTTGAGACTGGTTTCGGCCAGGCGCCGGCCGAGCGAAATCGCAAGCGTGCGCGTATCGGCGGAAAGCGCCTGCGCGCCGTTAGGGCCGGACCAGTGACTTGCGCCATACGGCGTGCCGCCGCTGGTCGTGGTCATCAGTTCCGGGTTGGTATACGGCACGCCGAGAAGCATCATTCCATGATGCAGCAGCGGGATCATCATCGACAGCAGCGTCGCTTCCTGCCCGCCGTGCAGACTGCCGGTCGAGGTAAACACGCAGGCGGGCTTGCCGGCCAGCGCGCCGGACAGCCACTGGGTCGAAGTGCCGTCCCAAAAATACTTCATCGGCGCGGCCATGTTACCGAAGCGGGTAGGGGAGCCGAGCGCCAGTCCGGCGCATTCTTCCAGATCGCGCGCTTCGACATACGGCGCGCCGCTTTCTGGGATCGCCGGTTCGGTCGCTTCGGTTACGGTCGATACCGGCGGGACGGTGCGCAGGCGTGCTTCGCAGCCTCGGACGCTTTCCACGCCCTGCGCCAGCAGTTCTGCCATTTTTCGGGTTGCTCCGTGCCGGGAATAATATAAAACGAGGATGGGGAGATCTGGCTGATTCATGCTTGGTATTATAGGATGCTTTACCACCACGGAAACGCCGCAGCCCGCGATGCCGCAGCCTCAGTTCACACGAATGTTCCCCTTCAATCTCGCGCTCTTCCGCAGCTTCCCGCTGGAGGATGTGCGCGGCCTGTTCCGCTTCGCAAAGGCGCGCCTGAATGAAGAACGCCTGCCGCAGGTGGCGGGCAGCCTGACCTTCACCACCGTGCTGGCGCTGGTACCGATCCTGACGATCGCGTTCGCGATCTTCACCACCTTCCCGCTGTTCAATACCTTCCGCGCGTCGCTGGAAGCCTATTTCATCAAGAGCCTGATGCCGAAGACGATTGCCAACACGATCCTTGGCAATCTGAACCAGTTCGCGAGCAAGGCGACGCGGCTTTCCGCTCTGGGCGCGGTTGCGCTGATCCTCACCGCGCTCGTGACGATGCTGACCATCGACCGTGCGTTCAACCATATCTGGAAGGTCAAGGCGGCGCGGCCTTTCGCACAGCGGCTGGTAATCTACTGGGCGGTCGTTACACTGGGGCCGCTGCTGATGGGCGCGTCGATCACCGTCACCTCCGACCTGTTCTCCGCAACAGGCGGATTTGCAAAAGGTTCGCCACTGTTGAGTGCGCTGCTGAGCACCTTCTTCTCGGTGGCACTGACCACCGGCGCATTCACGCTGTTGTACATGGCAATCCCGAACCGCTTCGTCGACTGGCGCGATGCGGCTGCCGGCGGCTTTCTTGCGGCGGCGGCGTTTGAAATCGCGAAGCGGATCTTCGTCGTCTTCGTCACCAAGTTTCCGACATATACGGTGGTGTACGGCGCGTTGGCGGCATTGCCGATTTTCCTGATCTGGATTTACGTATCCTGGCTGATCACCCTGATGGGCGCGGTGCTGGCTGCTGCGCTGCCGATCGTGAAATATGAGCGCTGGTGGCACGTCGCGACGCCCGGAAGCGCGTTCATCGATGCAATGGCGGTTCTCAATGTGCTGCATCAGGCACGGGCGCATAGCTCCACCGCCGCAGTCGATGCACGCACGATCCGCGCGATGACACGCATCGGCTTCGACGAGTCGGAATCCTTGCTGGAAAAGATGCTGGATGCGGGCTGGGTGGGACGCCTCAAGGCCGATCTGCCCAAGCGCACTCGTTTCGGCCAGCGCACTACCCGCAGTCAGGATACCTGGACCCTACTGGCAAATCCGGCACAACTCAAGGTGGCGGATGTGTATCGCCTGTTCGTGTTCAATGCCGCAGGTGATGCCGTCCTTGCACGGCAAGTGGAAAGCGCGGTTGAGCGCGGACTAGACCAAAGCCTCGCCGCGCATTTCGAGCATGGATTGCTGGTCTAGAAACTGGCTTGGCCGGTCAGCATCTGCCAGTACATCACCCAGTCCCCCATGAAGGAATAAATTGGGTGCTTAAAAGTGGCAGGCTGGTTTTTCTCGAAGGCGAAATGACCGATCCAGGCAAAGCCGTAGCCGCACACCAGCGCAGCCAGTATCCACCACAAATTGCTCGTCAGTACGAATGCACCCACACAAAACAGCGCGAGGGTCGAACCGACGAAATGCAGTTCGCGGCAGGTGCGGTTGGAATGCTCGCTTAGATAGACCGGATAGAACTCCGAGAAAGATGCATATTCCCTCTGCATGACGCTTGCCATGATGACCTCCTCACTGTTGTGTTTTCAGAGTAGTCGCCGTTGCAGCGACATGCAACCGGAATTCCGAGGGTCAATGCATCTTTCCTGTTGTAAATAGTGTCTATTTACGGTTTACAAAAGCAAACAGCGCATCCAGCACGGCATCCGGCTGCTCCGCCATCAGGTCATGGCCGCAGTTCTCGATCTGCACGACCTGGCAATGCGGTATCGTTTTCGTCAGCGTTGAGGTCGCCTTCGGCGGCGTCATCATGTCGCGTTTGCCTAGCAGCAGCAGAACCGGGCAGGCGAGCGATGCGGCCGCCGCCTCGCCGTTTGCGTAAGCGTTGCAGGCGGAAAAGTCGGTGTAGAAGACCTGCGCCGGATTCTGCGCGGAGATGCGCTGCATCAGGCGCTGGCTGCCGCCCATCACGTAGAAGCCCGGGCCGGGGCAGGACGGCTTGTGCGCAATCGAGGTATGCGACCAGATGTTGACCATGTCGATCGCCATCTGCTCGTTGTTCCGGGAGGCGTCGAGCAGCGCGTCGGAAACCTTCATCGGATAGGCAGTGCCCACCAGCGCGATTCGGCCCACGCGCGCCGGCGCTCGGAATGCGGTTTCGAGCGCGATCAGCGATCCCATGCTGTGGCCGATCAGGCTCGCCTGCGGCACACCGGCGGCGTCCAGCAGCGCCAGCAGCCAGTCCGCCATCGCTTCCACGCTGGCCAGCGGCGCACCCTTGCTGCGGCCATGGCCCGGCAGATCGACTGCTAGCACGTTGTAGCCGTGATGCGCAAAATAGCGGGTCTGCAGCGCCCATACCGAATGGTCGTTCTGGGCACCGTGGATGAATACTGCGGTCGGTTGCGCCGGATTGAAGGTTTTGCCACCGATGTAGCAGTAGGCGTCCTGTCCTTGTACTTTCAGCAGCATGTCATGCTCCCTTCTGCGCGGCCTTGAGCCCGCGTGCCAGGTCTTCGATCAGGTCGTCGGCGTCTTCCAGTCCGATCGACAGGCGCATCGTGCCTTCGGTGATGCCGGCTGCCGCCAGCTGTTCCGTCGGCACGCGGAAGTGCGTGGTGGATGCCGGATGAATCACCAGCGACTTCGCATCGCCCACGTTCGCCAGATGCGAGAACAGCTTGAGCGATTCGACGAA
>JAEZVM010000112.1 GCA_023420795.1 Pseudomonadota bacterium | reverse complement strand
CGTCGGTATTGATAAGCAAATCAAACTTTTCCTCTGGAACAAAATCCCTCCCAGGCACAGCTGGATCGTACCCAAAGAAAGCGATATTGGGATATTTCATTTCCAACTGCTTTAATAAAGCCCCTTTTCCGCATCCGTAGTCGAGGACTTTCTTAGGGCGTAAATAGTTAATTGCCACCGATATTTCTTCCACAAATTTGTGAGAAGACGCTCCATATCCCGAGTCCTGCGCATGGAGGATTTTATACTGCTCAATTTGCTGATCTTGATTCAATTTCGTTCCTTTATCACAACGACTTCAATACCGCTATAGCATAACTGGCGCCATTGTAAGTTATCGCCGAAATTCCATTCAACGGGACGATTTGCCCTGCACCACTATTCTGTGAGATATACCTTTACCTCCCGGTAGCAATTGCAGCCTTATCTTGAACAGTTGTTTCGATCCCATTGCCGCCCTTCCATTTACGCTCGACCAAACAAAAGTCAAAGCCAAAGAATGTGACACTCCCAAAGTGCAGGTGAGCAAGCGTGCGCTAACTCTTTTCACATCGTCGAAATATCGCGTCATGTCAAAAAAGCAGTCGGCCATCATGGAATCTTCCTCACGCTTCAAAGTCCACTCAGTACCCACTTGCCAATTTATAAACAAGCATGCCACGAAGCCTGCTTCTTGCGATGGCTGTCGCCGGTGCGTTGCCGCTGCAGGCCGCGCTTGCGCAATTGCCGCCGACGGAAAAAGTGCCGGACACGATGGAAGCCCGGCTGGAAGGCTGCACACCCTGTCATGGCAAGCAGGGCGGTGGCGTGGACAATGTGCGCTACCCGCGTCTCGCGGGCAAGCCGGCGCAATACCTGTACAACCAGCTGGTGGCCTTCCGTGAAGGCCGGCGCAAGTATGCGCCGATGAACTACTTGCTTGCGTACCTGCCCGATCCCTACCTGCAGAAGATGGCGGAATACTATGCGACTGCGCGCGTGCCCTTCGAACCACCGTCGCCGCCGAAGGTGTCGCAAGACGTGCTGCGGCGCGGGCAGCAGCTGGTATCCAACGGCGATCCGGGGAAAGAGATTCCTGCCTGCGCGGCCTGCCACGGCCCCGACCTGAGCGGGCGCGAACCGGGCATTCCCGGCCTGATCGGATTGAGGGCGGAGTACATCAGCACCCAGCTCGGCGCATGGCGCTACGGCACGCGCACCGCGATTTCGCCCGACTGCATGCAGCTGATCGCCGCGCGCCTGACCGAAGCCGATGTGACCGCTGTATCGGCCTGGCTGTCGTCGATGCCGATTCCCGCGAACACGCTGCCGCTGCCACGAAGCGCAGAACGCCTGCCGCTGGCCTGCGGCAGCCAGAAGACTCCGTAGGAGGCGCCGTGCGAAAGGCATTCCGGATCACCCGTAACCAGATCCTCGTGCTGTGCGCGCTTATCATCGGCGGACTCGCGCTGCATGCCGGCAGCGTTTATCCGCAGGCACAAAAGCAAGGCGCCGAATCCGCAAAATCGAAGATCGCGCGCGGCGAATATCTCGCACGCCTCGGCGACTGCATCGCCTGCCACACGATTCCCGGCCAGCCTATGTTCTCCGGCAACCGGCCGATGCCGACACCGTTCGGCACGCTGTATTCGCCCAACATCACGCCCGACCGCGAAACCGGCATCGGCCGATGGACCGGAGACGAGTTCTACCGGATGATGCATACCGGCCGCTCGCGCGACGGCGCGCTGCTGTATCCGGCGATGCCGTTCGCGTCCTACACCAAGGTCACGCGCGAGGATTCGGATGCGATCTTCGCCTACCTGCGCTCGGTGCCGCCGGTGCGCCGGCCGAACCGTCCGCACGAACTGCGTTTCCCCTACAACAACCGTGCGTTGCTGATCGGCTGGCGCACGCTGTATTTCGAACAGGGCGAGTTCAAGCCCGACAAGACCAAATCGGCGGAATGGAACCGCGGCGCGTACCTGGTGCAGGGCCTCGGCCACTGCACGATGTGCCACACGCCGATCAACGCGCTCGGCGGCACTTCGGAGGAACGCGAATTTCAGGGTGGTCTGATCCCGATGCAGCACTGGTACGCGCCCTCGCTCACCTCCAACAAGGAAGGTGGCCTCGGCGAGTGGGAGATACGGGACATCGTCGATCTGCTGCAGACCGGCATCTCAATGCGCGCCACTGTCTATGGGCCGATGGCCGAAGTCACCTACAACAGCCTGCAATACATGACCGACGAGGATGCGCGCGCGATGGCGGTTTATCTGAAGAGCCTACCGGACAGTGAATCGGAAGCGCGCACGCAAGTGCCGGCAAGACCGCCGGTGACGCCCGAGACGAGGCGAGTCTTTGAAAACGGCAAGCGCATCTACGAAGACCAGTGCGCGAGCTGCCACGCAAGCGACGGACGTGGCAAGCCGCCGCACTATCCGCCCCTGGCTAACAACCAGTCGATCGAGATGGTGTCAGCAGTGAACCCGATCCGCATGGTGCTCAACGGTGGCTATCCGCCGGGTACGAAAAAGAATCCGATGCCGTACGGGATGCCGCCGTTCGCACAGTCCCTCTCCGACGAGGAAGTGGCAGCGGTGGTCACCTATATCCGCACTGCCTGGGGAAATATGGGCGCGCCGGTCACGCCCCGGGAAGCGAACGAACTGCGCGCCGCCACCCTGCTGGAGTGAAGAACATGTTCGACGAACAGCGCGAGACAGGCTTGCCGGAACCGGCGCAACAGACGATAGACGAGATCGTCAGTCGCGGGCCGGGCGGCGCGCTCGCGCTGGCGGGAACGGCGGTGGCGATCGTGCTGGCGATCTGGTTTGCGTTTTATTTTCTGGTGTTTTTGCCGAGGAATTGAGGAAGCGGAGTGGCTGCCCCCTGCCTGTCATTCCGAACGGATGTGAGGAATCTCATACGAGCGTAAGCACATGACCGAGTGAGATCCCTCACGTTCGTTCGGGATGACAGAGCTGGGGGCGAATTCGAAAACTGTTTTGAACAACAACCGAAAACCATGCCGACAACACCCACCGCCCACGACTCCCACGCAAGCAGCCAGGTCGCTGCGCATGCGGAGCGGCGCTGGGCAATCCTCGTGCTGGCGATCATCGCGCTGCTGGTCGGCATGATCACCTACACTAGCCTGCACTGGGCGATGATGCCGCCGGCGCGCGTCGAGACCATCAACCCGACCACGCTGCACCTGTCCGGCGAATTCGTCGAGGACAATCTCGGCTCGGCGGTGGAGCCGGACGGCTCGGTAACAGTGCGTCTCGTCGGACAGCAGTATTCGTTCATGCCACCATGCATCCTGGTGCCGGACAACACGCCGGTGAAATTCCGAGTCACCAGCGCCGACGTGATCCACGGCTTCATCATTGCCGACACCAACGTCAACGTGATGCTGGAGCCGGGCTACATCTCCACTTTCAAGGCGAAATTCAACCGGCCGGCGATGCATGTGATGCCCTGCCATGAATTCTGCGGCGTCGGCCATGCCGGCATGTGGGCGCGGGTCAAGGTGATCGACCGCGACAGCTTCTTCAAACAGGCGCAAGGCGAGGACAAGAACCGGAGGCTGAGCTGTGTTGAATAGCAGACGACTGGTGCTGGCGCATTTCTGGCTGGCCTTCGCGGCCTTCTTCATCGCGCTGGTGCTGGGCGAGTGGCAGATGTATGTGCGCAGCCCGCTGCACCCCGGTCTGAGCAATCCCGAGCTGTATTACCGTTCGGTCACGGCGCACGGCTCCGCAATGGGCTATGTATTCCCGACGCTGGTGGCGATGGGTTTCGGCTATGCGATCACCGAGTTCGAACTCAAGCGCCCGCTGATCGGCCGCAACTGGGCATGGGCAGGGTTCTGGC
>JAEZVM010000089.1 GCA_023420795.1 Pseudomonadota bacterium | reverse complement strand
CACCTTCCGTGCAAGGGAAATCATGACTCCCTCACTTCAGGAGCGCATCTAGCACGGCGAGCAAGCCTTTCCTGTTCTTGTGCGCAGCCTCATAGGAGCGGATCTTCCCTATGTCCTTTCTCGACAGCGCATCCAGCCGGCTGCGCACCTGCGGAATGGTGAGCGTCTGATAATCCTTGATCGGCAAGCCGCGATCCGGTGATCTGCCCTCCCTGTCCTTCTTCTTTTCCTCCGCGGTTTCGCCGTACTGCGAGCGTTGTTTGTTGACAATGCGGGCTGCGACTTCATCCTCGCGGCCCTTGTAGCGTCCCTCCTGCCTGAAGCGGTGTTCGAGCTTTTTGTATTCGGCTTCACGCCGGGGGCTGGCACCTGCTGGCATGGCGTTCTCCTTCACAAAAAACGAACAAGTCTGCATATTTCATGCCTTGGCGATCCGCAAGCGCTGGCTGACGCCAAGTCCGGCGCGCACGATACTGTCCCACGCGCCGTAACGACCAGTCACAGGGCCGAGCGGCAAGGCAAGCCCGATCAGCAGGGCGCCGCATACCACCGACGCCACCGCCGCTGCGCCGGAATATCCTGCGAACAGCCATGGCGACACGATCAGCCACGCGCCGAAGCCGATGTTGGCAAAGCGCAGCGGCCGCGCCACCTCGCCCATCGCCATCACCGCGAAGGTAATCACAAGCGATCCGATCACATGGTCGTTGTCGGCGGCGGTACCGTTGGTATCGAACAGCAGGCGCGTGCACATCAGGAAAACGCCGATTGCCGCGCTTGCATTCAGCGTCCACGGGTAGTTCACGCCGTTGAGGAACATTTCCCGCAATATCGCGGAAGGCTTCGCTTCGAAATTATCCGAATCGTCGGCACTGCCGCCAGCCATCGTATCGCCGCGCAGCAGCGTGTACCACAGCGGCCGGCCCTGCGCGCGGCGGTTCTTCAGGAACTGCAGGGTGGCCAGGATTTCATCGAAGGAATACGGAATCTGCAGCAGCATCGCTGCCGCGCCGATCAGGCACAGCGTGCACCAGGTACCGATCACCACCGGCTGGATGATGATGAAGAAGATGCTGACCGCGCCCAGCGGCACGATCATCAGGCCGAACAGCAGCACCAGCCAGGGCATCGTGCGCCAGCGCTTCTTGCTTCCGATCAGGCCGGTGACGATCTCCAGCACATAGGTGGTTGCGCCCAGCCCCGCATCGGCTACCGGCCAGGCTTCCGATACTTCGGAGGTGATGATTCTTTCGGTGCCCTGGCCAAAGAACGGATCAACGGCGGCATCGATATGGCCGAGCTGGAATGCGGCGAGATAGCGCGAAATGAACAGGCCGACAAAGGCCAGCATCACGATCGGCAGCCGGTTGGTCCAGCCGGACGGGCTGTAGTCCCAGCCGGGCGGCGCATCCGGCCCGGACACGCGCGCCAGCGGGCTGATCCCGGGGGCCGGGGGAATCGCCACTGCGAACGCGATCACCAGCGCGCCGACCAGCGTGTCGTTCGCATAGGCGGCGGCGCTGGTGGTCCAGAACAGAAGCGGCGCAAACTGCAGCCACAAGCCGAGCGCAGCCGTGATCCAGCGCGCCCAGCCGAAATCGCGCGACATCGACAGCAGGCCGAACACCACGATCAAAGCGCCGGTTGCGATATCGCTCGCCGTCATCCAGGTATCGGACAGCGCCAGCCCGCGCTGGCTGGGCGTAATCGGCTCGCCCGGGATCATCCAGTTCTGCGCGATACCGAACACGAAGGGACTGGAAATCAGCCACAACCCGAGCGCCACGTTCGCGAAATGGCACCACAGGGTCTGGCGGTGCTCGATGCGGTCCAGCGCATGGTATTCCGCGATCATCGCCGCGCCAGGCGCGTCCTCGTCCGGCGTCTTTTCCAGCCACGGCGGCAGAGGAATCCTGTTGCGCCGGTACCAGCCGGCCGGGTCCTGCCGCAGCGCGCCGATGATGGCGGGCAGGCTGCGCCGCAGCGAGTGCCGCGGATGCCAGCCGAGCAGGCTGTTTGCGCGAGAAATATCGAGCTCATAATGATCGTCCGCCAGTTCGATCATGTATGGTTTGATGAACGGCTCGACGCCGCGGTCGATCGCATCCGGAATCACGTCTTCCGCCTTGTCCTGCAGCCATGCGCCGGTAACGGCGACAGGCTTCGGAATCTGGCGCGTATCCCAGGGTTCGCCGTGGATCAGGCGACCGATCAGGTTTTGCAGCGCTTCATAGCTTTCGCTGACCGGCTCGCCGATCAGGACGGTACTCTCTTCCGGCAACGCCGCCCGCCGGTCCACCGCGCAGCGGAACGCCTGTGCCACATCGTCCAGATGCACGAAGGCCTGACCGTGCGACGCGTCACCCGGAAAGACATGTCCCAGCATTTGCCGCTCGTAGATGCGCTGTATCTGGTAGGCCAGCGACGGCACCTCGCAGTCGTCCGTATATACGCCGGCAATGCGCAGCACCAGAGCCGGCATGCGGTCACGCTCGGCCCGTACCACGTTTTCGGCGGAGAGCTTGGATTGCGGATACGGCCACTTCGGATCGAGCGGCCATTCCTCGCTGATCGGCATACCGGGCTGCGTCGGCGCATGAACCAGCATCGTGCTCGCATAGACGAACTGCTCCACCTCGAAGGCCTGCAGCGCCTTCAGCAGCAATTGCGTGCCGCGCACGTTCACTTCTTGATATTGCGGCTTCGGCTCGCCGGAAAAATCGTAGAACGCGGCAAGGTGCAGCACGGACGCGACGCGCCCGCCGAAGCGTTCGCGCAATTGCGCGCAGGCTTTCGCAAGACTTTCGGCAGAAGTGATATCGGCCGTGATGCACGCAGCCTCTCCGCCGTCGCACTTGCGTTCGAAACCGACGACGGTATAGGCATCGGACAATGCATCGGTAATCGCCTTGCCGATTCTGCCGCCGGAGCCGGTGACCAGCACAACAGGTTTCTGAGAAGCCATGCCTGTCTCCAATCCTGCGGCTATTCACCGCAGACGAGGAAGAAATATGTCGGCTGCCAATCAACATGACGGAATAATCGGCGCCGAGTTCCATCTACGGCATGAATTGCAGCTGGCGCGGATGATGCTTCCCATCGTGCTTCGCATATGCGCCAATGCAGCAGAAAAGTCGGGAGGTGACATGAATTCCAATCACAGGCCGGGGCCGGACCCGGTCCGTTCTCCGCCGGAAGTGCCGGTTGTGCCGGGGCCGCAGCCGGAGATCGAACCGGGATATCGGCCCGGACCGGAAATCCCGGAGCCGCCGCCTGATCCACAAGACCCCACCGGCCCGCAAGGCCCGGAAATCATTCCGGACCCGTCGCCGCCGGAATATCCCGATCCGGGCATTCCCGGCGACGTGCCGCAACCTGATTAAACCGATTTCAGGCGCCCTGCCCCTGGAACAGCACCAGCGCGCCATCGACGAAAATGGTCGTGCCGTGGATGTAGCGGGCCTGTTCCGATGCAAGAAACACCGCCGCATGCGCGATCTCTTCCGGCTTGGCGGCGCGCTTCATCGGGATCGACTGCACCTGCTTCTTCAGGGTTTCGGGATCGTCGATCGCCGACTGGTTCATCGGGGTCAGCACCATGCCGGGCGCGATATTGTTCACGTTGATGTTTTTCTCGGCCAGTTCCAGCGCCAGCGTCGTGGTCAGGTTGCGCAGGCCGCCCTTGGACGCATCGTAGGCGGAAGCACCGGCGCGCGGAATTTCCTGATGCACGCTGGTGATATTGATAATGGTGCCGTGCCTGCCGCTGCGGTCGATACCACGAATGAATTCCCGGCAGCAGTAGAAAGGACCGTGCAGGTTGGTACGGATGCCGTTGTCCCAGTCTTCGTCCGTCATGTCCTTCACCATCTTGCCCAGTGCATCCACGCCGGAATTGTTGACGAGGATGGTTGGCAGGCCAAGCTGCGTCGTGACATCCCTGAACAATTGCGCGACCTTGCCGGAATCCCGCTGGTCAAGCTGAAAGACGGCGGCCTTGCGGCCTGCTGCCTCCACTTCCTGCGCCGTACGTTCCGCACCTTCCCGGTCATGAAAATAAGTAATGACGACATCCGCTCCTTCCCGGGCGAATGCAATCGCGGTCGCCTGCCCGATGCCGGAGTCCGAGCCGGTCACGATCGCGAGCTCGCCGCGAAGCCTCTGCTGGTCCATAACGATTCTCCATATCAGGATGAACAAAGGCGGCGCGCGAAACGCGGCAGAGCGCGGCAGAAAAAACTACCGGATGGAGGAAGAAATTACTGGCTGGCCCGCCGCAGGCGCCGTCAAGTGACCACGCCGTGCAGGAGCCGTGCCATGCCGACTGTTACATGGACATATTGCATGCCGCATAGGCGCTGGCGACCCGGAACTGGTTCTTTCCGCCGCGCTTGGCCTGGTACATCAGCCGGTCGGCAATATCCATGATCGCGCCGCCGTCGTCGCAGCCGCCTTCCGGGCTCAACGAGCATATGCCGATGGAAGCGCCCAGATGCAGGTCCGGGCGGCATGGAACCCGGACCTCCGCAATCGCGTCGATGACTTTCTGCGCGAGTCGCTCGACGGTTTCATGGTTGGGAACGTCGTACAGCACGACACCGAACTCATCGCCGCCGATGCGCGCCACCTTGTCGCCACTGCGGAAACAGCCGCGCAGTTTCTGGGCGACTTCCTTCAATACCCGGTCGCCGGCGCTGTGGCCACAGGTATCGTTGACCGCCTTGAAGCCATCCAGATCGACCAGCATCACCGCACTGCGCGCATTCCTGTTGTTAACCGCTGCGAGCGCCCTGTCGAGAACCTGATGAAAGCCGGTCCGGTTCAGCAGTTCCGTCAGTGCATCCGTTCTCGATGCCGACTCGAAAATCGCCGCGCGCGCCTGCATCTCGCGCTTTGCCCGCGCGATCTGCGCCGCCAGCGACAAGGTGTACCAAGGAAGAATCAGGATGGCAGCAACGATCCCCTCGTAAACCAGTGGAGCGAGGTTCCAGTTGGGCGAAAACCATAGTGCGATCGCGTTGCACACGGCTCCCAGGCAAGCCGATAACTTCGCAAACACTGCGCCGTTGCGCAGACCGTTGCCGATCGCCATCATGACCGGCGCCCACATCACCGGCCCCATCAAGTCCCCGCCATAAAACACCGCCACAGCAAAGGTCGCCTGATCGAGAACGAGCGCAATCAGGCGGCGTTGCCTGAAAGTGAAAAGAGAGAAGAAGACGACGCCTATCCAGGCAATGGCAAAGGCTAAAAAGACGCTGAGGCCGATGAAGGCGTTGCTGATGTTGGCTACATGGCCGAAGGCATAGGCCAGTAGAAGATAGGCGAGATAACCGAGGATGATAGCGAGGCGAAAACATGCATGCCCCACTTCCTCTCCAATGTTGAGAGGCAGTCCCGTTCTTTTCCTCAGCGCCTTTAAAAGCGAAGCATCCATCGGTGTCCTGTCTTATCAGTCCTACCATTGACGCGACAAGGCAAGCGCTGATGGCGCTCTCTTGTCTCCCCCGGTGTGTTTCTTGTTCTTTTTTATTTCCAGAAGGAAATAATTAGACAAGTATAAGCACTTCGATCATCGATTTCCTAGAGAGCCCTTACTAAAAGTAGGGAAAAGTCGTTTGCAGGATGGACAGACTGCCCGGTTTAGCAACTATCCGCATAGGCAGGCGATCCGCGCTCCTTAAATCGCCCACCGGACAGAGCACCACTAACCCGATGCCAGTTTCTTGGTTATCTGCGCAACATGCTTGCCCTGAAAACGCGCAATCGCCAGCTCGTTTTCGCTCGGCTGGCGCGAACCGTCTCCTGCGGCAATGGTGGTTGCTCCGTAAGGCGTGCCGCCGCTGATTTCATTCATTCCCAGCAGCCGCTGCTCGGAGTACGGCGCCCCCACAATCACCATGCCTTGGTGCAGGAGTGTCGTATGGAAGCTGGTGATGGTGGTTTCCTGCCCGCCGTGCTGGCTCGCGGTAGAGGTAAAGACGCTGCCGACCTTGCCGATCAGCCCGCCCTTCATCCACAGGGCGCCGGTCTGGTCGAGGAAATTGCGCATTTGCGCAGTCATGTTGCCGAAGCGGGTGGGCGTACCGAAAATGATGCCGTCCGCATCCGCCAGCTGCTCCGGCTTGATGAAAGGGACATGTGCGAATGCTGTGCGCGCCGCCTTTGCTCCGCTCTTTTCCAGCACATCATCCGGCACGAGTTCCGGCACCTGATAGATCGTCACATCGACATCCGGCACTTCGCGCGCGCCGGCGGCGATCGCTTCCGCCATTTTGTAGATGTGTCCGTACATACTATAAAAAACAACCTGGATTTTCGTTGCCATGCGACCTCCTGGAAATGATGGCTGCGGGTTCGGATTGGAATGAGCAGCTGTTTAAAAATTCCGGGCACGTTCATATTGCGTTGCCGCACAAAGCCGCAGATACTTCCGCTCGTGCAACCCATCTGCTTTCTTCTTTCCCCGTACATGCACCGGGGTCCAACCGACGCTCGCCGAACAATCCATTGATCAGGAAGGATGAAACATGCTGAACGGCCTGTGGCTGGGCTTTTTCGTGGTCGCCGCAATGAGCGCGTTCGGGCGCTGGCTGGTCGGCGACGATGCCGGCGTCTTCGCCGCGATGGTGGAAAGCCTGTTTTCGATGGCAAAGCTTTCCGTCGAGGTGATGATCCTGCTGTTCGGCACCCTCACCCT
>JAEZVM010000055.1 GCA_023420795.1 Pseudomonadota bacterium | reverse complement strand
TCATACCGGCCCGGCAGCAGATGAAAGCGCTTGCCGCCGCGCGCGATGCCCTCGCAGATCGTCAGGTAATAACAGAGGATGCCCAGGCTGTAGCTGTTATAGGCCGGATCATGGGCGATCACATGCATGAAGTAATTCGCGCCGATGCGAAAGCCTATCGCGCCGCCGCATACGCATCCATCGATCGTGGCGACGCCGACGATGCCGCAGCGTCTTGCCAGATCCACGATCCAGCGCGCTTCCTCGTCGTCGATGCGCGAAACGATATTCTTGCCGGCCATTCTGGTCCGGTTCAGGTGGATGATGTCGCGGATGTGCTGTTCGCTGATGTCCCGTTCCAGATAGACCTGGTAGCGATATGAGGGAAAGTCCTGCTGCAAGCCGGCGGTATAGCGCCTGATGTTGCGTCGCATGTTTTTGCCGAGCGCAGTCTGGTATGCCTCGACTGTCGGGGGCAGGCTGGCGACGATGTCTTCCGTGCAGGTGACCGACTGATATGGATAGGGCAAGTTCCGGAAGGCGGGATGCACCTTTCTGAACGAAACCAGCTTCACCGAACTGAAGCGGCTGAACACATATTTCGCAAACAGCACGGCTGCGCCGTGCTCGACCTCGATGAATTCATTGATGACGGTAACTTCGCTCTTGCTGCGCTTGAAGAGGAAGAGCGCGATCGCAATTCCATTCCTGCGGACGACATAGGTACTCGCATCCTGTAAATCCCGGGCGACCTGAAAATGGGACAGCGAGCATAGGAGATGCCCGTGTAGCCGGTCCATCTCGGCTGCGACGAATTCCGGGACTTTCTGCTCGTAGCAGGAAATGGCGATGTCGCCATAAGTGACCGCATGATCCGGCTCCGGCACCGTTTCCGGTACCTGATCAATGAAGAGGCGTGCGCGGTGTGCGTCGAGGCTCATGAACCTCATCTTCAGGGACCGGCAGTGATGCAGCGTTGAGATACACCAAATCGGCCGTCGCCAGTCGGAGATTGATGTTTGTCAAGCCTGATCTCGTCCATCCGGACGAGAACCTTGCAGTCTGGCTTTTCAGGCCAAGTGTTTGGCTTCGCGGATCAGTGCCGCCCTCCGAAGGGAGTCTGGGCGTTGTCTTAATATGACCGGCCGTGCGGCATCTTTCTCTCGCTCCCGGCCCAGTTGGGCTGCGGATGCATCAGTGCGATCACGGGTAAAAACGAAGAAACACGTGCAGTTTCAGGACACCAAGAAAACAGGGAGAAGACAAATGAGCAAGCAGAAACAGCAGGATGGCATCCGGGCATTTTCCGGAAAGACTCTTTCATGTCGCACAGCGGTCTCTGACAGAAAATGCCGATCGATTCTGCCCTTGCTTCTCGCTTCCCTGTTTTCCGCATCCGCGCATGCCGGCTTCGCTGAAGGTCTGGCTGCGTATAACAAGAACGACTATCCCGCCGCGCTGAATGAATGGCGTTCGCTGGCGGATCAGGGCGATTCACGCGCGCAATACTATCTCGGCTGGATGCACGAACGGGGCGAAGGCGTGAAGCAGGATTCCGCGCAGGCCGTCGAGTGGTATCGCAAGGCGGCAGAGCAGGGCAATCCGCATGCGCAGATCAATCTCGGCCACCTGTACACCATCGGCCACGGCGTGCCGCAGAACCACAAGATCGCGGTGCTGTGGTATCGCAAGGCGGCCGATCAGGGCTATACCAGTGCGCCGGTCAATCTCGGCATCCGCTTCGATAATGGCGACACCGCGGTGCAGGAGGTCGATCAGGATCTGCCGTGGTATCGCAAGCCGGTCGAGCAGGACTATATCCGCGTGCAGCTCAATCTCGCCAATCTGCTGTACAACAACGGCAACGGCGTGCCGCAGGATTACGGGCAGGCGGTGCAGTGGTATCGCAGGGCCGCCGAGCAGGGGCATGCGCTGGCGCAGATCAATCTCGGCAACATGTACAACAACGGCCAGGGCGTGCCGCAGAATTACCGTGTGGCGCTGCAGTGGTATCGCAGGGCCGCCGAGCAGGATAATGGCTTTGCGCAGAACAACGTCGGCAATATGTACCGCAAGGGGCTGGGCGTGAAGCAGGACTACGCGCAGGCGCTGCAGTGGTATCGCAGGGCGGCGGAAAAAGGCGACGCCGGCGCGCAGGTCAACCTTGGCCTCATGTATCACAACGGCGAGGGCGTCGAACAGGATTACGATCAGGCCTACCAGTGGTATAGCCGGGCGGCGGATCAGGGCGACGCCGGCGCGCAATACAACCTCGGCCTGATGTTCAGCAACGGCGAAGGAGTGCCGCAAGACTTTGCCGAGGCCGCAGTCTGGTACCGCAAGGCCGCCGAGCAGGGACATGCGCTGGCACAGCACAATCTCGGCAACATGTACATCAAGGGCATCGGCGTCGAGCAGGACTACGCGCAGGCGGTGCACTGGCATCGCAAGGCCGGCTACCAGGGCGACGCCTATGCGCAGAACAATCTCGGCAACATGCTGTTCGCCAATGGCCACGGCGCGCCGCAGGACTGGGCAGAAGCAACGCAGTGGTATCGCAAGGCGGCAGAACAGGGATATGCAGCCGCGCAGTACAACCTAGGAAACATGTACAAGATGGGCATCGGCGTGAAGCAGGACCTCGCGCAGGCGGCGCACTGGTACCGCAAGGCGGCAGAGCAGGGCGATGTCGGCGCACAGTTCAATATCGGCCTCATGTACAACAATGGCCTCGGTGTGAAACAGGATTTCGCACAGGCGGCACAGTGGTATCGCAAGGCGGCAGAGCAGGGACATGCCGCTGCGCAGTACAACCTCGGTTTGTTGTATGCGCGCGGACAAGGCACTGTGACCCTCTCAAGCAGGTGATGCGGCAATTTTTCCGATTAGGCGGGCAACCCACATGATGCGTCATTTCCGACTTGTTCTTTCTCTTCTTTTCATTCTGTTCACTCTGGCCGGATGCGCTGCGTTCTACCAGCAGGCGCTCAATGCGGAACGCCGGCAGTCCGGCCTTGAGCGCAAGGAAATCGAACTGCCCGACGGCTTGCGCTATGCGTATCTGGAGGGAGGGCAGGGCGAGCCGCTGATGCTGCTGCATGGCTTTGGCGGCAACAAGGACAACTTCACCCGGGCCGCCCGCTTCCTGACGCCGCATTACCGGGTGATCGTACCGGACCACATCGGCTTCGGCGAGTCGGCGCATCCGGCGGATGCCGATTACAGCAGCGCCGCGCAGGCTCGGCGCCTGCGCATGTTTGCGCAGGCATTGGGAGTAAAGCAGTTGCACCTCGGCGGCAATTCGATGGGCGGGCAGATAGCGCTGGTCTATGCGTCGCTCTATCCCGGCGAAGTATCCAGCCTCTGGCTGCTCAATCCCGCCGGCATCTGGAATGCGCCAGCAAGTGAAGTAGCGAAAACCATCATGGAGACCGGGCGCAATCCGCTGCTTGTCCGCAATGAAGGCGAGTTCGAAAAGCTGATCGATCTGGTCATGAGTGAGCCTCCGTTCGTGCCGCGCTCCATCCTGCACGTCATGGCGCAGGAGCGGATCAGGAATGTCGGACTGGAAGAACGCATCTTCATGCAGATCGCGACCGATTCCGTAGAAAAGCGCGTGACTGATCTGGGCACGCCCGCACTGATTGTGTGGGGCGAACATGATCGCGTCATCCATGTCGGAACTGCCGGTATGCTCCACAAGCTGATGCCGCGTTCGCAGGTCATCGTGATGCCGGGCATCGGGCACATGCCGATGCTGGAGCGGCCGCAGCAGAGCACGCAGGATTACCTGAAATTCAGGACATCGCTGCCGCGCATGCCCGGCTGACGATTCCTGTTCTTGCAGCGCTTATCTCTTTGCCTACCAGCCGAAGGTCTTTTGCCAGCGTGTCAGCTCGGTGCGCTCCGCATCGATCACGTGGTATTCCGGGTAGGGAGCGACGGTCATACATGCATGATTCGGGAGGATTCTCAGACGTGATCCGATGGGAAAACGTTCGAAAGACAGTGGACCGCTGGCACTTCTGACGAAGCCATGTTCCTGATGCACGTCCGCGACATAAAGACCGGGCAGTACCTCGCCCTGCGTATCGCACACCAGCCCGTAACCGACATCCTTTAAAAATTCGCTGGCGCTGACGTCTTTCGACAGCGCCAGCGCGCCTGCGTCGATCAGCAGGTGGCCGGCCTCGCGATGATGACCAATCACGGTCGCAAGCACGCTCACCGCAATCTCATCGATTGCGCATACGCCAAGCTGCACCTGGGCCAGATCGAAGAAGGTATAGACGCCGGGCCGGATTTCCGTCACACCGTCGAGCGGGATACCGGTGAGCGCGGTCGGCGTCGAGCCGATGCTGACCGTCGAACAGGGTAAGCCCGCACTGCGTAGCCGTTCGGCTGCGTGAACTGCGGCATCGCGCTCTTCCTGTGCAATCCTCGTGCGTGCAGCCGGGGCTGCAGCATGATACGCATGCCCTGCATGAGTCAGCACGCCGTCCAGCTTCAGCCGGGGCGTTGCGGCGATGCTGCGCGCAAGGGTGATCAGATGTTCGCTGTGCGGCGCAAGTCCCGCACGATGTCCGCCGCAATCAATCTCGATCAATACCGGAATGGTTCCTTCGAAATGGCTGGTGCTCGCGGCCAGTTCGGCTACCGTATCGGCCGAATCCAGCACGATCCGGATCTGCGCACCCTTGGCGAGCAGGCGCTCGATCGCATCCATCTTCGCCGGGACGATGCCGACCGCATATGTCAGATCGGTAAAGCCTGCATGAAAAAAATAATCGAGTTCCGCCAGCGTGGAAACCGTGATGCCTCCGAACTGTCCGGCAGTCGCGAGTCGCGCCACCTCAGCGCATTTGGCCGTCTTCAGGTGCGGACGCAGCCGCACGCCGGCAGCACGCGCGCGTTCGGCCATGCGGGCGCAATTGGCCTGCAGGCGCTGTTTTTCGAGTATCAGCGCGGGAGTCGGAAGCGTATCGAGGAGGTTATGGGAGGTCGTCACGTTAAGCGGAAAACGAAGAATGGATGCCGCGGAAAGTCACTATGTCGTTTGTCGATGCTAACACGCCGTCCGACCTGTCGCAGCCGGTGCCGGATGTTGAACGGAAGTCCGGTTTATGAGTGACAATCCGATATCGGTCTCGCCGCCGCGTATGAGGCGCGGACCCAAACGGGAAGGAGATGCAGGAGAAATGAAATGAGGATCGACAGAACCAACTTCACGCCGCTCTTGGTACTTGCTGGCGGGCATGCACATCTCCGAGCGGCGCGAACGCGGCAAGGCCGGCATTCCAGCGTCTGTGGCGCAATCCGAGTTCTGTGATGGATGAGGCGGGCGGTTCATGTCAATCACTCTGATTCTCGGGATGGTGGTGGGCGCGGTGCAAGGATTGACCGGCGCGGGCGGCGGCATTCTAGCGGTGCCGATCCTGATGGCGAGCCTCGGCTGGACCATGCAACAGGCGGCGCCGGTAGCCCTGTTTGCAGTCGCTTCCAGTGCAGCGGTCGGTGCCGTCGAGGGGCTACGCCGCAAGATCGTCCGGTATCGTGCCGGGCTGCTGATGGTTGTCGCAGGCGTGCCCTTCACCGGGCTCGGTACGCGAGTCGCGCGCAGCGTGCCGCAGGAATGGCTGATGACGCTGTTTGCGATGATCCTGTTGCTGGTTGCCGGGCGCTTGTTTCGTCAAGTGCGGACCGGTGCGGTGCCGGAAGACGAGCCTACGCCGGCGGCATTGGCACGGATTCGTCCCGATACGGGACGATTCATCTGGAACCGGACCACGGGTCTCGTACTCGGCTGCATCGGTGTCGTCACCGGCTTCATGGCGGGTCTGCTCGGCGTGGGCGGAGGATTCGTGATCGTGCCGATGCTGCGGCGTTTCACCAATCTCGGCATGCATGGCATCGTCGCTACCTCGCTGTTTGTGATAGCACTGGTGGGAAGCGGCGGCGTGATGACGGCACTCGCCTATGGCGCGGAGCTGCCTTGGCTTGCGACCATGCTGTTTGCCGGTGCAGCGATCATTGGCATGCTGGCTGCACGCATCGCCGGGCGGCGGATGTCGCCGTTGCATGTGCAGCGCGCGTTTGCGTCCTTGCTGGTGATGGTTGCCTGCGGTTTTATCGCAAGGGCGGCAGGCATATTCTAAAAGAGCAGGGTCGCCCACATCGCGGCGATCGTGCAGAACAGGCCGAAGCTGGTACGCATGCCGAATGATGAGCCGCCGGCGGCGAAAGCGATCACCCCCTTGCACGCGACATTGGTGGACAGCGCGATCAGCAGCGGAACCATCAGCTCGTTTGCGGCCAGCCTTCCGCCCGCGGCGAGCGAGAACAGGCTGCCGACCGCCGCCTGCATTTCCAGCGTTGCCGCCAGCGCCGCGCCGACTCCTGCGGCGCTCGTTCCGTAGCGGTCGGTCGCCAGCGCGATCGCCCCCGTCAGGACCGTCAGCAATGCGGCGAAGCCGACGGCCTGGCTGATACTGAACACCGGGCTGGATCTCACATCGGCTGCCTCGGTGTCGATTCGCCTGCGCACGAACAGCACGGCCACGGTCAGGCCGACTGCAATGCCCGCCGCCAGCGCCGGCCAGATGGTTTTCAGAATCGGTGGATGGATCGCCGCCGCGACAGGTACCAGCAGCGCCATCGACGACAGGTTCGAGCAGAGCGCGCCTGCCACGTAGCCGGACACCAGTTCCGGCTGCTTCTTGGCCCGCGCGCCCATTGCCCACATCGTGGTGGTGCTGGAGACGACGCCGGATGCCAGTCCCGCCACGATCAGCCCGACCCGCGCGCCGCTCACCCGCAGTGCGATATAGCCGACCGCCTGCAGCGCCATCAGCAGCACCACCAGCCGCCACAGGTGGCTCGGATTGGCATTCGCCAGATAAGGCAGCTGCTGGTTCGGCACCAGCGGCGCGACAATCAGCGCGGCGCTGGCGAGAATCAGGCCGTCGCGCATCTCGCCTTCGGTCAGCACCTGCGTCGCGAACCGGTGCAGGCGGGTCTTGCTGGCAAGGATGATGGCGACGACCACAAAAGCGCCGGAGGCAAGCTGCGCATGTTCGACGGCGCCGACGCCCAGCACATAAGTCATGAACAGCGCGAGTTCGGTGGTGACACCGGGGTCGTCGGTGCGCTGCCGCCAGTAGGAGAGCGCGATCAGCACGATGATCATCGCCGCACCCGCCGCCACCAGCCACGGCTGGTCGATCGCCTGGGCGAACGCGCCACCGCCGCCGGCCAGTGCGAAGGTTCGCACGCCGGCAGGCGAACGGGACGGTCCGCTGCCCTTGCTGCGCTCTCGCTCTATGCCGATCAGCATGCCGCCGCCCAGCGCAACGGCGAAGGCGACGAATAGGGATGTAGGTATTTCCAAAGGTGGGTGCCGGTTGGTAACGGAAGTTGCCCGCTACTGTATAACGACTCGGATGACAGCCACAAATCCTGTAGTTCTGTCACGTACGCCGCAACAGCAGCAATACCAGCGCGCTCACCGCGAACAGTGCACCTGCATTGAAGGTCGCCGCCGCGCCGAAGCGGTCCCATAGCACCCCGGCCAGCACGCTGGCCACCAACATCGCCAGACCGCTTGCGAGGTTGAACAGGCCGAACGCGGTGCCGCGCAATTGCGCCGGCGCTGTGTCCGCCACCATTGCCGCCAGCAGGCCCTGCGTGGCCGCCATGTGCAGCCCCCAGAACACGAGGCCAGCCGCAACCCATGCAAGCTCGCCGCTGTGCGCTAGGATCAGATCGGCGACGATCAGCGGCACGATGCCTGCAATCAGCAGCTTGCGATGGCTAATGCTGTCGGCGAGCTTGCCGAGCGGGTAGGCGCAGACCGCATAGACGAGATTCATCAGCACCAGCACCAGCGGCACCAGCGCAAGTGCGAGTCCGCCCTGCTGCGCGCGCAAGACCAGGAAGGCTTC
>JAEZVM010000011.1 GCA_023420795.1 Pseudomonadota bacterium | reverse complement strand
AGATCGCATCCGCCAGCGCATCCCACGTAGTCGTCGTATTCTGCTCGGCAGTACCGTCCCCATCGCTGTCCACTGCGATATTCACATTCGTCGTATCAAGCGTGGTCAGCGTCAGCGACGAACCGTCCCCGGCTGTCACCTGCAGCGCCCCTTGTGACGGATTGCTGTTCTCCTGCTGCGTGAAGTCGGTGAGAGTGTTGACCGTGAAGGGGCTTTCGCTCTCGCCCAGTTGCGGCAGATCGCCGGACAGGGTGAAGCCGGTCCGGTAGGTAAGCAGATCGCCGTTCACCGATCCCGAGGTGTTGAACGCGGACAGCTCGCGTTCGGCGGTGGTGCCGTCCTCGGTGGTCTGCACGCGCAGCGAGTTGCCAGCCAGGCTGAACGTAGCGGTGCGCGCCGCCGTCTGGTCATAAGTCAGCGTCATCCCGCCATTGGCGGTATTGGATTCATTGCCGTCGTCGAAGGTGAAATCGGTGAAGCTCACCGTCATCGTTCCGTTCCATGCCGAGGTGGACGATGGCCGGCCGGTCACCTCGGTGAAATCGATGCGGATCGCGCCATTCGCACTGTCCGTCCCATCAACGCAGTTGTCCGCCGACACCAGCACGCTGTCGCCGCTGGACACCTGTTGCGTGCTTGCCGCATCCAGCGTAATGGTCGCGGTGCCGCCCTGCGCGCAATTGACGACAAGCGTGTTGGTCAGGCCGTTTGCGCGGTTGAGGAAGGCGATGCCCAGCGCCTTGTCCATCTGCTTGATCGATGCCTGCACCAGGCCGCCGCCGGAGTCGCTGGTCTGAGTGTTCAGTTCGCCGGAGGCAAGAAACGCCTGCGAGGCGACGACCGTCGAATTTGCCGCATTGATGGCGGAGCCGCCGGAGCCGGCTGCCGATCCGACATCGAGGCCGAGACCGTCGCCCCCGCCGCCTCCGCAGGCAGCCAGTGCGGCAGTCGTGCCGATGGCCATCGCGGCCGACCGGCAAGAGAATTGGAATTCCATGATGAAAACTTTCAGGATCGAGTGACTGGGTATGTGCCGGCCGCAGCAGGCGGCCGGAATGGGATGTGTGGGGTCAGTCTAGTGTTCGCGCAGACAACGGACGGCAATACGAGCAGCACTATTGATGCTGTTCAGTCAGCGTGCAGAAAAATATTTGCTGGCTGAAGTAATCCGTTGTTCGCCTGAATCATTGCGGCTTCAGGCGGATCAATTGCCCCTGGTCTTCGTCGGTGAGCACATACAGCAGGCCATCCGGCCCCTGTCGCACATCGCGGATGCGCTGCTTCAAGTCTTCCAGCAGCTTTTCCTCCCGCACCACCTTGTCGCCCTGCATCTGCAGCCGCGCGAGATGTTTGAATTTCAGCGAGCCGACGAACAGGTTGCCCTGCCAGTCCTTTCCATATTTATCGCCGCTCAGGAATGCCATGCCGGACGGTGCGATCGATGGCGTCCAGTGGTGCAACGGCTGTTCCATGCCCCGCCGTGCGCTTTCACCGTCGCCCACTTTCGCGCCGCCATAATGCACGCCGTGGCTGATGACCGGCCAGCCGTAATTCTTGCCGGCTTCCGGCCGGTTGATTTCATCGCCACCCTGCGCCCCGTGCTCGTTCATCCAGAACCTGCGGTCCGGGCCGAGCGTCGCACCTTGCGGATTGCGATGGCCGAAGCTCCAGATCTCAGGCAGCGCACCGCGATTGGCAAGACTTCTGCCCGCAAACGGATTGTCCTGCGGTACCGAGCCATCCTTGCGGATGCGCACCACCTTGCCGTGATGATTGTCGAGCCGCTGCGCATCCTGCATCCGGCTGTAGCGTTCGCCCAGTGCGAGGAACAGCGTGCCGTCGCCCTGCTCGACGATGCGGCAGCCGAAATGCATGTTGCTGCGGATCTTGGGCTGCTGGCTGAAGAGAACCTTCACCTGCTCCAGTTTTCTGCCATCGTCGGAGAGTCGCGCCGATGCCAGCGCGGTCGAATTGGCGCCGGCCTCATCGGCGCTGCCCGGTTCGGAGAAGCAGAAATAGATCGTGCGGTTGCGGGCAAATTCGCTGTCGGTGATCACGTCCAGCAGGCCGCCTTGTCCGGCAGCCACTACCTTGGGCACGCCTTCGATCGGTTCGCCGAGCTTACCGTCCGGCTGCACCAGCCGCAGCCGGCCCGGGCGTTCGGTGACCAGCATGCGGCCGTCGCCGATGAAAGCCAGCGCCCATGGATGCTCCAGGCCGCGCGTCAATACTTCGGGTGTGATCTTTGCCGTACTGCCTTGCGCGCAGGCCACGGACAGGAAACCTCCTGCCAGCAGGGCCGGCAGGAATGTTAGGCAAGACCGGGGTAGCAGATAGGCGCTCATGGAACCTCGGCTGGTAACAAGCGTTCCGCCATTGTGCCGACCTGCGCCAGTGGCGTCATGAAATAGAGCAAACGGCTCTTTCGGTAGGCCGCTTACTCCAGCGGCGCCGCCGAAGCCGTTTCATTCGACACGGTCTCGCGCGGCTCGCCTTTTTTCGCCAGCTCGAACTGCCTTGCCAGCATCGCCTTGCCCAGTGCTTCGCGCCGGTTCTCATCCAGCAGCTTCAGCACTTCCGGGAACAGGTGCTCTTCCTCTTCCCTGTGATGATGCTCGGTCTGTTCCTTCAATACCTTGAATTTCGGTTCGAAGGCCTTGTCGTCCGGTTCCAGCGCGATCAGGTCCGCCAGCAGCCGCTTGAGCGACAGGTGTTCTTCCAGCGATTCCAGCAGATCGTCTTCGGTGCATGCCTCATGCACCGCCGGATAAAAAATTTCTTCCTCCGCCTTGATGTGGACCATCAGCTGATCGGCAGCCTGGACGAACAGGTTTTTCGTGCTTGCACCGCCGTGGGTTTCGGCGACTTGCCGCAGCAGGCCCTCCATTTCGCGATGCTGCGTAGTCAGCAGTTTCACCGCATCTGTTTCTGGTTGTGTCATCGCGCTTGCTCCGGTGTTTGTTCGACAAGATTAGAGACGGGTAAGTGGAACTGGTTTCGCGCCGACGCAAAAATGTCTCGCCCCTTAAAATACATTTCCTTCCGTTAAAGAAAGAAGCAGGAATGAACCGCAAGCCGCTGGATGCCTTTGCCGTTGCCACGATGCTGGTGTTGTGCGTGCTGTGGGGCATGCAGCAGGTTGCTGTCAAGGTGGCCGCGCCCGGAATGGATCCGGTGATGCAGATCGGCCTGCGTTCGGCAATTGCCGCCTTGCTGGTGTGCGGCCTGATGTGGTGGCGCGGCGAGCGCTTTTTGCTGCGCGACGGCACGTTTTGGCCTGGCATCTCGACCGGCATCCTGTTCACGCTGGAGTTCTTCTGCGTCGCGCTCGGCCTGCACTACACGACCGCGTCGCACATGTCGGTATTCCTGTACACCGCGCCGATCTTCACCGTGCTCGGCCTGCACTGGTCGATTTCCGGCGAGCGCCTTGGCGCATTGCAGTGGGCCGGCGCATTGGCCGCGTTTGCAGGCATCGCGGTCGCGTTCTCGAACGGCTTCACCGAATCGGGGCACGACTGGACCGACATGCTGATCGGCGATGCGCTCGGCGTGCTCGGTGGCATCTTCTGGGCGGCGACCACCGTGATGATCCGCCGTTCCAGCCTGTCCGAAGCGCCGCCCGCGACCACGCTGCTGTATCAGCTCGGCGTTTGCGGTGTGCTTTTGCTCGGTGGGGCTGCGGCCAGCGGTCAGATGCACGCCGTGTCGATGAGCGGCATCGTCTGGCTCAGCCTGTTCTTCCAGTCGGTGCTGGTTGCGTTCATCAGTTTTCTCGTGTGGTTCTGGCTGCTGCGCCGCTATCTCGCATCACGCCTGTCGATTTTTTCTTTTCTGACGCCGATGTTCGGCGTCGGCTTCGGCGTGTTGCTTCTGGGCGATCCGCTCGATCTGCGCTTCGTGCTTGGTGCGGTGCTGGTGATGGTGGGTGTTGTACTGGTGAATCTTCGGACTCCGTAGCCTGCCGTTTAAGGCACTTTTTCGCTGCTCGCTTGCCTAAGGTTATCGCGCACGTAGTGACTGCGCCGCGTGTGGGATTTCGAAGTTTCCGGAGAAAGCCATGCTGTTTCGCCTAGGTCGCCTGTTCCGTACTCTTGGTCGCGATATCGTTGTGCTTTGGTATGCCGCCCGGCACCCGGCCACGCCCCGCCTGATGAAGTTTGGTCTCCTGCTTCTGGCTCTGTATGTCCTCAGCCCGCTGGATTTCGTGCCCGACTGGCTGGCGCTGTTCGGCCTGGTGGACGATGTCGGACTGATCGCACTCGGCATTCCGCTGCTGTTCAAGCTCCTCCCCGAGCCCGTCTTGCTCGATGCGCGCGCTGCCGCCGATGGTTGGCTGTCTCGCCCCAAATTCCGACACCACAAATAAGCGTTCCCTCTCCGCCCGGTCCCGGCCATTTTCTTTTCCGGGACAGTCCCGTATCGCCTTCTTCTTTTTGATGCAAGGAAAACATCCACAACGCTTACTTTTGATCAATAAGTCATTTTCTTAATTGCAACTTTCGGCGAAAATAACACTGCAGTTAGTGAGGGCTTATTGTTGCCCTAATAACCATATCCTCAAAAACAAATTACTAAGCGCAAAAGGATAATCATGCAGTGTCGAGATTGCGGTGCCGAAAACCGGGATTCCGCCAAATTCTGTCTTTCCTGTGGCAAGCCAATGGCTGCCCCCGAGGTGGCGAGCATTGAAACGATCGCTTGTCCGGAGTGTGGGCAGGAAAATAAAGCGCAGGCCAAATTCTGTTCGAAATGCGGCTGTTCAATGAAGTCGCAGACACGCCCGACGGAAGCACCACCCGCGGTTCCCGCCCCATCAGCACCTGCATCCCCGGCACCAGAAGCCGTTGCGCCTGTTGCAGTCGTACCGGCCGAGCAAAGTCCCGAACCGAAACCCGAGCCGTCTCCGGCATCGGTGTCGGAGGCCGCTGCACCGTTTCCCGCAGCAACCGCAGCCTCTGCCGAAAAGGAAATGCCGACACAGACAGCGGCATACGCCAACCCCCCTGCAGCTAACAATGCGGGCAAGTCGCGGGCGGTAATGATCGGTGCCGCAGCACTGGTGCTTGCCGCCATCGGTGCCGGTGCCTTCTGGTGGCTTGGCCGTCCGGCGGTGGAACCGACTGCCCCGACAGCAAGCGCCGCCCCGAATGAAGCTGCAACCGCCGCAGCGCCTGCCGCCAGCGAAGCCACGACCGCGCCTGCACCTGCGACTGCAGCCGCCGAGCCGCCGCCCGCAGCGGTTGCACCGGTTGCACCGGTTGCTGCGCCCGCACCTGCCGAACAAGCTCCTGCCGTTACACCGGTAGCGGCCTCGCCCGACCCGGCTCAGCCCACAGCGGAAGAAATCGAGGCCAGGAAGGCAGCGCAGGCTGCCAAACGCAAGGCCGCCGAGGAAGCCCGCAAGAAGAAGCAGGAGGAAGAACGAGCGAAGGCCGAGGAACGTCAACGTCAGCAGGCCGCTGCTGCGGCAGCGGCCGCGCAAAAGCCGCGCAGCGAGCCGCCGCAGGCGGCACCTGCTCCTCGCCCGTCGGGCACCGCCGAGCGGCTGGCGCAGTGCCAGCGCGAGAATCTCTTCAAGCGCGAGATTTGTGTCTGGCAGGTCTGCAACAACAAGTGGGGGCAGGACGGCTGCCCGGCCTACAAGTCACCAGACCAGCAAAACAATTATTGATGGATGCACGAAGCGCACGCCGGGCTGGCAAACGGCCCGGTGTGCGCCTGTCGCTTCGCATTTCCCCCTCATTTTCATAACAATAAGGAATAAGCATGAGCAACAACAATGAGAAAAAAGCCTCGGCTGCGCTGATGTCAGGACTGGATTCCCTGATGGCGGCGGCTGACGCGTTCAAGAACGTCCGCGCGATCCTGCTGCTGGGCCTGACGCTGGTGACCGCTGCACTGGTCGCAGGCGTGTTCAGCATGATCGCTGCGAAGACCTTCAGCTTCTGGATCGGCGGCCTTGGTTTCCTGATCGCCGCCGTGGTGTTTTTCTACGGGATCAACGCGGTTGGCATTATGCTCATGCGCGATGCGCAAGGCCAGCCCTCCGGCTCCATGATGGACGCAGTGCTGCTTTCGCTTTTTTCCAGCCACAGGCTGCTGGGCGTGGCGGTGCTGGAATTTCTCATCATCCTCGCTGCCGTGGTGGTGGTCGCGGTCGTGCTTTTCATCTGTAAGATCCCGGCGCTCGGCCCGGTGCTCTTCACCGTGGTGTTCCCGCTCTCGGCCATCATTCTCGGCCTGCTGGTGTTCTCGCTGTTCTATGTGATGCTGCCGCTGGCGGGGCCTGCCGTCTGGGCCGGCTGTACCGTGTTCCAGGTTATCGCACGCCTGAACGTGATCGCTCGCAGGAAGCTGGTTCCGGTCATCCTGAATCAGTTCATTCTTCTGTTCATCACTGGTTTCAGCGCCTCGCTCATTTTCTTCGTCGTCATGACCGGCATCATGCTGACCACCAGCCTGTCGGCGGGCATCATTGATATCGGCTCATTCGGCATGGAACACCTGATGGGCATGGGCGGCGGCTATGGCGGTCTCGGCGGTTACGGCAGCTCCGGCTCCGGCCACATGATCGCCGGTGCCATCGGCGGCGGCCTGCTGTTTGCTGTTGCGGCGGTGATCCCGATGCTGATCCAGATGAAGGGCACCTGCATCATCTATCTCAAGACCACCGGCGACCTTGATTTCGCAGAAGCCGAAGCGCAACTCGACAAAGGCCTGGACTCGGTCAAGAAGAAAGCGGAAGAAGCCCGTGAACGCGCCCGCCAGCTGGCGGAACAGCAGCGCGCCAAGGCGCAACAGGCAGCTGCTGTCGAGCCCGCCGTTGCTGCTGCCGCGCCGGCACCGGCCAGCGCTCACGCTTGCCCCGGTTGTCATCTGCCGGTTTCGGCGGATGACGCGTTCTGCGGCGAATGCGGCCACAAGCTGAAGTAAAGGACGCAGATGGCACGCTTTTGCACCAAATGCGGGACCCGCAACGAGAACCAAGCCCGTTTCTGCGAGGAGTGCGGCAATCCGATGCCGTCGGCCGCAGCAACGCCATCCGCGTCATCCATACCTGCCACACCTGTCGCCTCTCCGACGCCGCCGCGCCCGAGGCGGCGAAGCCTGGTGTTGGGAGGCGGCATCGTCGCGGTACTGGTTGCCTGCGGTGGCGGCCTGGCATGGTGGCTTGCTCCGGAGTCTGCTTCCGAAGCCAGCTTTGCACGCGCAATCGACACCCACTTCAGCGGCAATGCTCATGCCCGGGAAAAGATTCTCTGTACCGGCAATCTGCCTTATGACAAGAATCCGATCCGGGTCGATGAGTACGATCGCTCCACCCGTCAGTACATGGACATGCTGGCGCAGGCTGGCGTCTATGAAGCGCCGAAGGCGGAGTCTTCTGGCGGATATGTGCCCCGTACGCACTATGTCTATGCGCTGAGCGCCGAAGGCGGGAAATGGGTGCGCGGTAATCGCTTGTGTCTCGGCGAGGGCTTGCAGGCCAAGCAGGTCAGCGGATTCGAGCAGCTGCAAGAAATCCAGGGCGTGCCGTTCGCGGTCGCCCGCGCCGAACTTGTCATCACCGGAGAAGCGCCGTGGCTCGCCAAGGCTGCCGACCGCGAGGGGCTGCTGCGGGAGCTGGACCGGCAGTCGATGCCGGTTACTCTGTCGCTGGCGCGCATGGAGGGCAAATGGGCCGTGAGCGACAACGCCGCGGCCGCAATGCTCGCCCGGAAAGCGGCCGTTCTCGCAAATGCCTCTGGCAAGGCCGATACCGGCGGCGGATTCATCGACAAGCTCAAGAGCCTGTTTTCCTTTGGCGGCGGCCATCCGCTGGTCGGCAGATGGCAGGACGAGTCGGGCCTTGTTTCAATGGAGTTCACACGCGACAGCTACATACAGAATGGCGTGTCGGTGGCGGCAAAGTTCGAAACGAGGGGAGATCAGGTCACCGTCACTCCGGACATCGGTTTCGGAGTCGGACTGGTGCTGAAAATGCGTGACAACGACACGGCGCTGCTCGACATGGGGCTGGCGTCGGTGACGCTCAAGCGCGTGAACTGAGAAGCAGGTGCGCGGCCGGAGCTACCTGTCGCGCAGCTTTCAGCCTTCTCAGGCCGATCCGACCAGTGAATACTGGCTCCTGTTATCGGCCAGCCAGCGGCGCGACAGGTCGGTTCCCATCTGGTTGGGATGGAAATCGCGCCGCAGGTACTCTTTCCACGGACTGTAGGACTGTCGGAACAGGCCGCGCTCGCCGAACAGGTGGATGGCCGCGCTCTTCCATGTGCTCCATTTCCACAGCGTGCCGTCGCGTCGAAGGTTGCTGACCGTCTGGCGCAGCGTGTCGGTGAGGAAGAAAAACGTCGCGCGCCGGAACCACCTGATGCGCCATCGATGGTCGCCGCCGAGCGCGACATACAGGTCGAACGCAGTGCTCTTGTGTTCCGACTCTTCCGCGCTGTGCCATAGCCACATCGTCTGCAGGCGCGCTTCTGCACCGTTTAGCCACTGGCGGTTGGAAAGCAGGTACTCGGCGAGGATCGCGGTGAAATGCTCGTTGGCGGCGGTGATCGCCAGCCAGTGGCGCGAATCCAGCCCTTGAACCAGTTTCAGGCGCTTCAAAGCACGCGGCCCCCATGCGTTGACCAGACCCTGCTTTTCCAACTGGTTGTTGAACAGTCCATGGATGCGGCGGTGCGTCGCTTCCTGACCGACGAAGCCTTGTACCTCCGCCTTGAACTGTGCCTGTTTATCTGGCTGCAGGGCCTTGAAGCCGTTACGCACAGAGTCGATGAAGAACTGTTCGCCGACCGGAAAGCTCATCGACAGCGCATTGAAGAAAGCGGTGCGGAAGGCATCCCCGCCGCACCAGTGGCGTGCAAACGGTGTTTCGAGATCAATCAGCAGGCGACGGACGACGAGATCAGTCATGACGAAACTCCACAAATATCGGAATGGCACGTTGGTACGGAAGAGTACCGATGATATTGGTCGGCGCTTGTGGTACTGTCAAGTACCACATCCTCTTTGATCGACATGACGCAAGGCCTTCGCAGTTTCGCCGTGGATAGCGCGACTTCCCACCATCATCGCTTGCTCGAAGGCATGGCGCATGCGGTCGCGGCCAAGGGCTATGCCGACACCACCATCGCCGACATCGTGCGCGAGGCCGCCGTGTCGCGCCGCACTTTCTACGAGCACTTCGCCACCAAGGCCGATTGCCTGATCGCACTGTACGAGGCGGCCAGCCGCAACGCACTCAATGTGCTGCGCGACGCGATTGATCCCGCGCGCGACTGGCAGGAGCAGGTCGGAAAAGCGATGAGCGCGTATTTCGGCTGTCTGTCGCAAAACCCGGTGCTGATGCGCACGTTGTTCATCGAAATCCTCGGCCTCGGCGCCGACGGGCTGGCTGCACGGCGGCGGGTCAATGACGAGATCGCCGACTTCATGCTGCAGGTGATCAATGGCGAACGCGGCGGCCGCAAGCGCAAGGCGCCACTGTCGCGCGACATGGCGATCGCCATCGTCGGCGGCATCAACGAACTGGTACTGCAGATGATCGAGCGTGACCGGCTGGACAGGCTGCCAGAGCTGGCCGCACCGGCGATCCAGCTGGTGCGTGCGGTGACGCGGGATGGCGGCTGAGCCATGCCCTTGCGCACTTTCCATTTGCTGCCGCACAAGGCCCTGCAGCCATACATAGACCGTTTGTGGGGATGGGAAACATCAGCGGATGAAGTCGTCGCGTTGCCGACAGTGCTGCCGGGAACTGGCGCCGAACTCTTTTTCCATTACCGCACGCCGTTTCGCCGCATCGCGGCGGATCGTTCCGTCGAACCCATGAGCCAGATGCATCTGCTGTGCGTGCGTAGCGCACCGGTGGAACTCGTGCCTTCGGCGGACATCGGCTTCATTGCCGTCAGGTTCCGCGCCGGCGCATTGCACCGGTTTACGGGTATGCCGGGCGGCGAACTGATCGATACGCCATGTTCTGCTGCCGATATATGGGGCGAGCAAGGGAAGTCCTTGAGTGCGCGCCTCGGCGATGCCGCGTCTAAGCATCAGCGGGCGACGCTGCTGCAGTCCTTCCTGTATGAGCGGCTTATGACGCGGCAATCCGATCCTCTGGTGGAGGTAGCCGTCTCCCTCCTCTATCGCGACTGCGCTGTTCTGCCGATCGAACGTCTGGCCGAGCACATGCGTATCGGACGGCGGCAGCTCGAACGGCGCTTCGTCGCAATGACAGGCCAGACGCCGGTGGAAGTGCGCCGCGTTGCCCGCTTCCAGAAGACGGTTCGGACGCTGCTGCTTGATCCTTCGTCGAATATGGCGGACGCTGCGCTGACGCAGGGATATTACGACCAGGCGCATTTCATCCGCGACTTTAGAACTCTGGTATCGACATCGCCGCAACGCTATCTGCAGGCGGCACGCATGAAGACGCATTTTTACAATACGCCGCGCCAAACTCCATAAAGAATGACATCTCCTCAATCATTGTCGTAAAGGAGATGCGATGTTCCTGCTGCTTGCCGAACTCACTGCCAGACCGTCCGCCGTATCCGAAGTGGAATTCATATTGCGCGGGCTTGTCGATGTCGCCCGTCATGAGCGCGGCAACATTGCCTATGCGGTACACCAGCCGCTTGAAAGCCCGCAGGGCTTCGTGCTGTACGAGCTGTACAAGGACCGCAGCGCCTGCGACGAACATCTCGCCTCAATGCCGGTACAGCAGGCTCTGACGCGTTTCGAAGCGCTGCTGGCCGAGCCGCCACGGATTGTGTTCTGCAGCATGCTTGCATCCTCGGGCGCGGTTAGCCTCGACGCTTGAGGTGACTCAATGGCAAGCGACCAGAGGATAGAACTCTGAACGCAGCCCGGAATCTTCTTTTAGCAGCGTGCAGCGCATTCCAGCTTCATCGCTTCACGCCGCCGGTCGAACGGGTTTGCAGGACGAGTGTTGGCGCATCTCCTCCCGCCAGGCATCTCGTGCCATGTGTACGGGAGGGCAGAGGAGCATTCACCATGACACGCATTCGCAGCGCCCTGGCCGCATCTGTGTTTCCGGTTTTCGGCGTGATGACACTGCTGGCGCCGGATGTGCGCGCCGGCGGCTTCGCGCTCAATGAAATGAGTGCGGCCAGCGTCGGCAATGCCCATGCCGGCGGCGCAGCGCTGGCGGAAGATCCCAGCACCATCTATTTCAACCCGGCGGGCATGACACGCCTGCGTGGACGGCATTTCATGGGTGCGCTGTCGGCGATCCGGCCGGAAGCGGAATTCAACAATGCCGGCTCGGTGACAAGTTCAGGACCGCTGAGCGGCGGCAACGGCGGCGATGCAGGCAGCTGGGCATTGGTGCCGGCGCTGTATTACGCAATGGAACTGCGCCCGAACCTGAACTTCGGCATCGGCGTGCAGGCGCCGTTCGGCCTGAAGACCGAGTACGACTCCGACTGGGTGGGCCGCTACCAGGCGCTGAAGTCGGAACTGAAAAGCATCAACATCAATCCGTCGATCGCCTACAAGCTCAACGACCGGCTTTCGCTCGGCGCGGGTGTGAGCGCGCAGTATGTTGATGTCGAGATTTCGCGTGCGATCGATTTCGGCAGCGTCTGCATCGGGTTGGCCGGCGCGGGAACCTGTGCACCCCTCGGCTTCCTGCCGCAGGCGCGCGATGGCAGGGTCACCGTGGAAGGCGACGACTGGGGCTTCGGCTTCAATCTCGGCGTATTGTTCGAAGCGAATGAACATGCGCGTTTTGGCGCCGCTTACCGCTCGCGCATCCGCCACAAGCTCGACGGCGATGCGCGTTACCGGCTACCGGCTGGATTGCCTGCGCCGATTGCCGGCTTACCTACCTTCACCAATACCGGCGCGAGCGCCAACCTCGACCTCCCGGAAAGCGTGAGCCTGAGCGCCTTCCTGCAGTTCGACCGCAAATGGTCGGCGATGGCTGACATCACCTGGATGCACTGGAGCCGCTTCAAGGAACTGCGCGTGAGTTTCGACAATGGCGCCGCCGACAGTGTGACGCCGGAAGAATGGCGCAACACCTACCGGGTGTCGATGGCAGTGAATTACCGCTACAACGACACCTGGAAACTGCGCGGCGGCATTGCCTATGACCAGACGCCAGTGGAAGACGCGTTCCGCACGCCGCGCGTGCCGGACGAGAACCGTATCTGGCTCGCATTCGGCGCGCAGTACCGGCCGACGCGGATGGGAACGCTGGATATCGGATTTGCGCACCTGTTTGTCAGAGATTCCTCGATCAACAAGGCGGAGCCTCCATTGGGCGGCACGCTGGTCGGCGAGTATGACAACAGCGTGAACATCCTGAGTCTGCAGTACAGCCACGCGTTCTGAACTGCGCACGGTGTTCCTCGCCCTGTCATTCCGGGCGGAGCGAGGAATCTCCGGCAATCGCAGCTGCGCGAGCGGATGAGATCCCTCACTGCGTTCGGAATGACATGTTTGGGGCGAGCGCAGCAAGCGGGAGCTATGTAATTTTCTATCCGTTCTGCAGAAGATGCGGACTTCATCGCCCGGCTATCTCCCGGGTATCCTGAACGTTTTTCCGGCATCATTGGCCGCGTTTTGAAACTTCAGGAGAAATGCATGCGCTTCGGCACCTTGAACATCGATGGCCGCGCAACGGTCGTGGTGATTTCCGACGACGGACAGCACTATTGCGAAGCGGGTGTGCTGCTGCCCGGATTTAACGGCGACATGAGCGACTTCATCGCGCGCCTGCCGATGGCACCAACCGATATCGGCAGCGGCGCATGGAAGTCGCTCGCCGGCCTGCGCCTGCTGGCGCCGATTCCCGTGCCGCGCCGGAACATCTTCTGCATCGGCAAGAACTACCGCGATCATGTGAGCGAGCTCAGCCAGACCGGCCTCGCCAGTGCAGCCGCCGCTGTTCCCGCTGCACCGATCGTATTCACCAAGGCGCCGTCCAGCGTGATCGGCGACAACGAGCCGGTGCAGTCGTTTGCCGAAGTGACATCGCAGCTCGACTACGAAGCCGAGCTCGCCGTCGTGATCGGTAAACCGGGGCGCGGCATCCGCAAGCGTGATGCCTGGCAGCATGTGTGGGGCTACACCATCGTCAATGACATCAGCGCGCGCGACGTACAGCAGCGGCATGGCCAGTGGTTCCTCGGCAAGTCGATGGACAGCTTCTGCCCGATGGGGCCTTGGATCGTCGGCGCCGACGGTATCGATGCCGGCAACCTCGGCGTGCGCTGCTGGATCAACGATGAGCTGCGCCAGGAGGGCAATACCCGCGACCTGATTTTCGACATTCCGACCATCATCGAAACGCTCTCGGCCGGCATGACGCTGCAGCCGGGCGACGTGATCGCGACCGGCACGCCGGCCGGCGTCGGCCTCGGCTTCAATCCGCCGAAATTCCTCAAGCCCGGCGATGTGATGAAGATAGAAATCGACCGGATCGGCACGCTGACCAATTGCGTCGTGTAGTGGATTATTCCTGTTTTTGCGAAGTAATTCAGCGTATTAATTCGCTTTTTCAAAAGACGTTTCTCCTCTAGGATGACGCGTTCGCAAAGCTGTCGGATTCTGGCGGCCAAGCACTTATCAACTTGAGGAGAAAGCATGAAAAAATTCCTGGTCACTCTGATGGTCGCTGTCAGCGCACTGTCGGTGGTCGTCACGGAAGCGCAAGCCAAGCGCATGGGAGGCGGTGGCTCCTTCGGCAAGCAGTCGCAGAGCGTCAGCCGCCAGTCGATGTCGCCTTCGCAGAATCAGGCGGCGCCGGCAGCGGCCAAGCCAGCAACGCCGGCCGCTTCGCCTAATACTCCGGCCAAGCCGTCCAGCCCGTGGAAAGGCATTCTCGGCGGCGCGCTGCTCGGCCTCGGTCTTGGCGCACTGCTGTCGCACTTCGGTCTGGGCGGCGCAATGGCCAGCATGATCAGCACCATGCTGATGATCGGCCTGCTTGCGGCAGCGGCATTCTTCATCTACCGCATGGTCACCCGCAAGAAGGGCGGCGCAATGGCAAGGAATGGCATGCAGCCGGCTTATGCGGGCGGCGTCACCACGCCGGGCGTCGCTACGCCTGAAATCGGTTCCGGGATTCAGCAGCCGCAACCGGCTGCGCAACCTGCAGCATTCCAGTCGCCTTCCTTCCAGTCCGGTAGCGAGGCAGCGGGTAATGCGCCGTGGGGCGTGCCGGCCGACTTCGATACTGCAGGCTTCCTGCGTCACACGAAGACCTATTTCATCCGCCTGCAGGCGGCTTGGGACAGGGCGGATGTGAACGACCTGCGCGAATTCACCTCGCCGGAAATGTTCGCCGAGATGAAGCAGCAACTGCTGGAACGCGGCGCATCGGCCAACCATACCGATGTCGTGTCGCTGGATGCGGAACTGCTCGGCGTCGAGACCGTCGGCAACGAGTACCTGGCGAGCGTGAAATTCAGCGGCATGATCCGCGAGGCGGAGAATGCGCCGGCAGAGCAGTTCACCGAAGTATGGAACCTGTCCAAGCCGGTTTCCGGCGCGGGCGGATGGGTGCTGGCAGGCATCCAGCAACTGTCCTGATTATGCAAGCTGCGCCCTCCTGCTAGAGGGCGCATTGATGTTTCCCCCGGCAAGCGGCCACGCGATCTCCCTTCCGTCGGCTCTCAATGGGCCCGGCCGCTTGCCACCTTGTATTCCTGCGCCAGCATGTGTTCGAAATCCGCTGGCGGCGACGCTCCCGCATACAGGAAACCCTGGCCAAAGTCGCAGCCTGCGGCCGCCAGCAATTCTTCCTGTTCCGCCGTTTCTATTCCCTCGGCAATCACTTTCAGTCCAAGCCGGTGCGCCATCACGATGATCGATTCCGCAATCGCGCGGTCGCTATCGTCGGCTGTCAAATCGCGCACGAACGACTGGTCGATCTTCAGGTAGTCGATATCGAACTTCTTCAGATAGGCCATCGACGAATAGCCGGTGCCGAAGTCGTCGATTGCGACTTGGATGCCGGCGTCGCGGTATTCCAGCAGCTTTTCCGCCACGGTAGCGGATGCGTTCAGCAAAATGCCCTCGGTGATTTCGACAGAAATGCTGTTGCCCGGAAGGCCAAGGCTTTCCAGATGGCGCGCCCAGTTGGTGTCGTCGTCCTGCGACAGGAACTGCACCGGCGACTTGTTGACGCTGATCTGGAACGGCATGCGCAGTTTCTCGCTCCAGCGCTGCGAGCATGATGCGGCCTGCCTGAATACCCAGTCCCCGATCTCGTTGATCAGGCCGGATTCCTCCGCGAGCGGGATGAATTGCGCCGGCGCGACCGGCCCCTGTGTCGGATGGTGCCAGCGCAGCAACGCCTCGGCCTTGGCAATGCGGCCGGTAGCCAGATCCACCACCGGCTGGTAATACACCTGGAGCTGGCCGTCGCGCAATGCGTTGCGCAGGTCGCTGCCGAGCCGCAGCCGCAGGCGCGCCTGTTCCTGCATCGAACGCGTGAAATAGCTGAACTGGTTGCGGCCGGCGCTCTTGGCCGCATACATTGCCTGGTCGGCGTTGCGGATCAGTTCCTCCGCTTCGTCGGCATCGGCCGGATACATCGTGATGCCGATACTGCCGGACACATACGCAACTTCATTGCCGAGCCGGAAGGCTTCGGTCAGCCGCGTGAGCAGTTTCTGAGCGATCTGTTCCACATGCGCGACATCGTCCAGCTCGGTCAGGATCACGGTGAATTCGTCACCGCCCAGCCGCGCCACCGTGTCGCTCTCGCGCACGCAGTCGCACAGCCGCTTCGCCGCCAGCTTCAGCAGCTGGTCGCCGGCGTCATGGCCGAGCAGGTCGTTGACTTCCTTGAAGCGGTCGAGATCAATGAATAAGAGCGCCATCCGCAGACCGGAACGGTGCGCCTTTTTTACTTCCTGGTCGAGCCGGTCGCGGAACAGCCGGCGGTTCGGCAGGCCGGTCAGCGCATCGAAATTCGCATGGCGCCAGACACGGTCGTCCGACGCTTTCTTGGCGGTGATGTCGCTTATCGTGCCGATCATGCGCAGAGGTTTTCCCTGCTCGTCGCGCTCCACCACGGTCCCGCGTGCAAGCACCCATTTCCAGCTGCCGTCCTTGGCGCGCAGCCGATGCTCAGTGACATAGATGCGAGTCTTGCCATCCAGGCAGTCCTGTGCAGCGGCCATCGTATGCGGCGCATCATCCGGATGCAATCGGCTGCTCCATTCCTCTACCGAATCGGTAAGCTCATCTTCGGCATAGCCAAGAATTTCCTTCCAGCGCTTCGAATAGATATCCTTGCCGGTAAGTATGTGCCAGTCCCACAATCCATCGCCCGTGCCTTCGATTGCCAGCATCAGGCGCTCGTTGCTGATCCGTAATTCATCCTGCGCCTGTTTTTGCGCCGTTATGTCATGTCCCTGCACGAAAATGCATGCGACGGAACCATCCGGCGCGATGACCGGCTGGATGGCCAGGTCAATATAAATCTCGGCCGTCGGGCTGCCCGGTTCTGGCTGAAACACCACTTTCATGTCGTGGCCAACGAACGCTTCTCCCGTGGCGTGCGCCCGGTCCAGCAAGTCGCCATACACCTGGCCTTCCAGATCGGGAAAGATATCGCGGAAAGCCCTGCCGATCAGCTCGCGATGGCCGACCAGCTGATAGTAGGCTTCATTGGCCATTTCAAATACATGCTGCGGCCCGCGGACGACACAGATGAATCCGGGGGCCTGCGCAAACAGGCTGCGCAAATGGTTGATTTCATCGTCGAGAATGCGGCTTGTCAAAGCCAGCAAGCTTGACCGGCTTTCCGTGGTGTTGTCGTCGGCAGGAGAACCATCGGAAGGCATGCCGCCTGCCTCCAGCGCATTCCTGAGCGTATGCAGCTCGGTTACGTCGATCGGCGTCTGCATCAGGCAACTCACCTTGCCGTGCGTATCCAGTATCGGCGTATGCACCACGTTCCAGTAGCGTTCGATCAGTTCAGTAGCGCCGGGAGTCGGGTCGGGAATCGGATAGCGGACCAGCGGAATCGTGTCGGGCTTGCAAGTGGCAAACACGCGGGCAAAAGATGTCCGAAATTTTTCGCTGCTGGCCGGGTCGTTGGGGTCGGGAGGCAAGGCGTCGAACACTTTACGCCCGAGCAGATTTTCGGCTTTTCTGCCGGTCGTGCGCAAATAGGCTTCGTTGGCGCCGATGATGGTCAATTCGGGGGAAAGCAGCAAATAGGGGTACGGAAAAGCCTGCAGGATGGCTTGGTAGTCCGGTATTTGCGCCATGGAATCCCCTCCTTATACCGATAGCCTGTCCATCCGACGACAGGAAAGTCGCGACGCTAGTAACCGAATGATTGTCAGCGAACTAGACATGATAGAAATAGATTGGCCGCCATGTTGCACGGTTCCCGCCGTTGCCAAAAACCTGACCGCTACAAACGGAAACAAAATCCACACACGGAATGCCGTACGGAGACGAACCTGATTCCATCTCTAGGGTCGAACCGGCAAGCCGTTTGCATGACAACATCCTTGCGCAATTTATCGGAGGAGAGGGACGTGGGCATACTGGGCTCCCTTCTGGGCAAGAACGAGCCTGCGGTCAAGTACCGCACGGTTGACGGCGGGCATCCGGCGCCTTTTCCTGACATGACCGACGAGCAGCTCTACAACTACGAGCGGGAATTCAACGTGCCGAAAAAGACCTTCGACAAGCCGCCGCCCTCGACTACGCCGGCGACGGAGCAAGCCGAGACGCTGACGCTGCACCGGGAGCCGACGATCGAGATTCCGCCGGATACGCCGGAACGCTCCACCCGTCTGCCGGACGAAGCGCCGCCCGCCGAGCCTGCCGCCGCTGCGGACAGCACACCGCCCCTCGACTTCGAGAAGCCGATACGCACGATCACCACCAAGCAGCCGGTCGATATTCTTACCACGCGCGCGCGGCATCCCTTCTACAAGGTGCACGGCTATATCGGCGATGACGACGTCGTCACTGTCTTTTCGCTGGATGGGCGGCTTTCCGAAAACGGCCCGCGCTTCCTGGAAAACGTGCCGCAGAAGCGGCAGCTGCATCTGAACATCTACCGCAACCGCGACGTGTATGCGAAGGAAAAATACCTGGTGACGCAGCACGACACTAGAGAGGAGGCCGACGCGAGCGCGCAGGCGGAGCGCCTCGCATGCATCGCGGTCCAGCTTGATTCCTGATTTCCCGGCGCCGGCCGGGCGATGCCGGCACTGCGCTCTTTTTCATAGCGCTTCGAGGTTGGGGCTGCATGCCGGCGTCCGCAGCTTTGCGCGAACAATCGAACAAAAAACATGCTGCCGCAAAACAGGTCCAATCTTCCGCTGATCGCTTCCTACCTGATGGCAGCCGGCGCGCTGCTGATCGTGCTGCAGAACGGCCTGCTCGCCGCACTGTTCTCCGGCCTGCTGGTGTATGCGCTGGTGCATGTGCTGTCGCCTGCGCTCGGCAAGCGCATCGGCGACCACGGTGCGCGGATGATCGCGGTTGCGATTCTCGGCGCGCTGATCATCCTGCTGCTGTCGCTCGCGGTATGGGGCGCGATTTCATTCTTCCGGAGCGATGCCGGCAGCGTCGAAGTGCTGCTGAAGAAAATGGCGGATATCGTCGAAGCCTCGCGCGACCAGATGCCGCCATGGCTGAAGGCCACCATCCCGGCCGGCGCGGAAGCCATCCGGGAAATGCTGATCGCCTGGCTGCGCGCGCATGCGGTACAGGCGCAGACCATCGGCAGCGAAGCCGGCCGCACTATCGCGCACCTGCTGATCGGCATGGCGATCGGCGCGATGGCGGCGCTGTACGACACTACCACTCGGCCCAATTACAAGCCGCTGGCCGCTGCGCTGCATGCACGCGTGGTGAACTTGCATCATGCATTCCGGCAGATCGTGTTCGCGCAGGTGCGCATCGCTGCGATCAATGCGATGTTCACCGGCATTTACCTGATGGTGGTGCTGCCGCTGGGCGGCATCCACCTGCCGCTGACCAAGAGCATGGTGGCTATCACGTTCATCGCCGGCCTTTTGCCGGTGATCGGCAACCTGATTTCGAATACCGTGATCGTGATCGTCGGCCTGTCGCATTCGCTCGCGATTGCGCTGGCCTCATTGCTGTTCCTGATTGTGATTCACAAGCTCGAATATTTTCTCAACGCAAAAATTATCGGTTCGCATATCAATGCGCGCGCATGGGAGTTACTAGCGGCAATGCTGGCGATGGAAGCGCTGTTTGGCTTGCCCGGCGTGGTGGCCGCGCCGGTGTTTTACGCCTATGTAAAACGGGAGCTGGCAGAGCAGGGGCTGGTCTGAGTACGCAGCAATAAAGAGGAAACTTTCTTCAGTGATTGGTATCGCATGAACATGAGCAGCACGGCTGCTTTCTCATGTGATTTGAATTGGAGAAATTCGATGTCCAAGCCGAAGAAAAGCGCTGAAGAAGACAAGAAGAAGCCGCAGGAATACAACTCGTCTCCCGGCGATCAGTCACCTTCGGTAACGCCGAAGGATTTGTCCTCCAAGTCGGTTGCCGCAAAGGACGTGATTGAGCGAAAAATTTGTTCGGACGATGCGAACGAGCAGGAAGAGGAACTGCTGGACGACGCGGTGGAAATGACCTTCCCTGCCAGCGATCCGATCGCCATTCCATCTCCGGAAACACTGGAAAGGCACAAGGCACAACGAAAAGATGCTGGCTGAGAAGTATCGGAACGGGACGCTACATCGTTTCGATTGCCACTCGTGCTGCTGCCAAGTCCCATGCAGCATGTCCGACGGTTTTGAACACCGGCGCAAGTGCCGTCTGTTGCAGGCCGTTGCTCAGCACTCCTGACAAGTCGCGCACGTTCTTCCAGTCGATGTGTGCGCGCATCAGGTCGCCGGCTTCATGCCGTGCGCCTTCCAGATGATCGACAATGATCTGGCGCGAATGCAGCAGTTCTCCCGGCAGTTCCGCCATTTCTGGCTTGAATGCACCGACGCCGACAGCGAGTGTATGCGGTGGCAGTTGCGCCGGCACCACCGGGGAAGTTGCGGTGGTCAGCGCGATCACCACATCCACTTTCTGGCAGCGTGCCGGCAGATCGGTGAAATCAAGCGGCGTGGCCGAGACATGCGCATGATGCCCGGTCAGTGCCGCACACAGTTTCTGCGCATTGCCAATGGCGCGGCTCGCGATGAACAACCGGGAAATGCCGAAGAAATCGATCAGCGCCAGCGCATGTGCAGCGGCCTGCACGCCGGTGCCGATCAGCAGCGCGGAAGCCGGTGCGGCCGGTGCCAGCGTCTGAATGCCCAGCAACGTGACTGCCGCGGTACGCCGCGCGGTTACCGTCGGTCCGTCCAGCAGCGCACGCCTGCGTCCGGTTGCGGTATCAAACACCACCACCTCGCCCTGAATTGCCGGTAGATGATGCTGCGCATTGTTGCCGTGGACCGTAATCAGCTTGGTCACGCCGATGTCAGTGCCGACTGCCGGCATGCACAGCAACACGCTCGAAGAATCGAGTACGACCACTTGCCGTTCGGGCGCCTTGATGGTTCCCGTGCCAAGCTCGCGAGCGGCTTGCGCGACGGCCGGCACCAGC
>JAEZVM010000283.1 GCA_023420795.1 Pseudomonadota bacterium | reverse complement strand
AACATCCAGGTGGAAGGCGGCAGCGTCCGCTTCGAGGATCGGCCAGCCAAGTCTGTTCACACTGTCGAGGAACTGGCGCTCGGCATCCCCTTCGTATCGTCGCTGCCTTCACAGGTCCATATCTTCGTCGAGCCGCTGCTCAGCGCGAAGGTGAACGGCACGCCGCTGCATTTCAAGGGCAAGGCCCGCCCCTTTGCCGATCCGAAGGATGCGCAGGTGGAACTGAACCTCGATGGCCTGGACGTTACCCGCGTGGTGGAGTACTTGCCGTTCAAGCCTCGCTTCAAGGTCCCGAGCGCCTTGCTTGACCTGCATCTCGTCGCCAGCTTCAGCCAGCCGAAGGACAAGGCGCCTGCACTCAAACTGGGCGGCACGGCGGCGCTCAAGTCGGTGCGGATCACCGAAGCCGACGGCAGGCAAGTAATCAAGCTGCAGGAGCTGGGACTGGCGCTGCGCGACATGGACGTGTTCGGCAGCCGCTTCGAGATCGAGCGGCTGTCGCTGGACGGGATCGACATGGATCTGGCGCGCAGCCGCGACGGCGAACTAAATATCGTAAAGCTGCTGCCGGCCTCGTCTGCGCCACCCTCCAGGGAAACGAAGGATGCGGCCGGCCTGAGCATCGTGCTCGGCGAACTCGCTATCCGTGGCGCTGCGCTGCGGTACGCGGACGAGCACGCGGCGCGGCCACTGCACGCAGGCGTGGAGAAATTTGATCTTTCGCTGCGCAAGCTGGCGCTGGATACGCGCGGTAAGACGGTGGATATCGGTGAAGTTATTTCCGACCGTGCCGCTTTACTGCTAAGGCAAGGTAAGCCGCAAGCGCCGGCGCAGCGTGAAGCGGCGTCGCCAGCATCCGGTGCAGATGAGGCAGGCAAGGCGAGTGCACCGTATGTGGTGAAAGCCGGCAAAATCGCCATCGGCAACTGGAGCGCACGCATCGAGGACCGCAGCCAGCCGGAGCCGGTAGTGACGGAAGTAGGTCCGCTGGCCTTGTCGCTGCAGGATCTGTCCACGGCTCCATCCTCGCGCGGCCGCATGGAACTGAAAGCAGCGGTCAACAAGTCTGGCCAGATCGCATTGAACGGCAGCATAGGCCTTGCACCATTGCATACCGATCTGGCGCTGAACATGAAAGGCGTCGATATCCTGCCGGTGCAGCCGTATGTGGCCGATCAAATCAACCTGCGGCTGGCGCGGGCGAGCCTGAGCGGCAACGGCCGCCTGCAACTGGATGCCGGAAACGACGGCGCAATGAAGGGCGGCTTCAAGGGGGATGTGACGCTGGGGAACGTCGCCACTGTCGATAAGCTGAGCGGCAATGATTTCCTGCGCTGGAAATCGCTGCATTTCGGCGGCGTGGATGCGCGCTTTGCGCCGTTCGCATTGGCGGTGGACCAGGTGGCGCTTGCCGATTTCTTCGCCCGCATCATCATCGATTCCAGCGGCCGCATCAATCTGCAGAACATCGCGCGCAGCCATGCGGACGACCAGCAAAGCCTGACCGAGGCTTCCGCGCCCGCGGCGGCAAAGGTGGCGCGCGCCAAGGCCGCGGCCGGCAAGGAGGCTGCACAGCCGGCTGCCATGCCGCCGATCACCATCCGCAAGGTGACGCTGCAGGGCGGGCGGGTGCGGTTCACCGACAACTTCATCCAGCCGAATTACTCGGCCAGCCTGTCGAACTTCGGCGGCATGGTGTCCGATCTGTCTTCCGACGCCTCCACCAGCGCCGGCGTGGAACTGCATGCGGAAGTCAACAACGCGCCGTTGTCCGTGGCCGGCCGCATCAATCCGCTGAAGGGCGATCTTTTCATGGATATCAAGGCCAAGGTGCGCGGCATGGAACTGGCGCCGCTGTCCGCCTATTCCGGCCGCTACGTGGGCTACGGCATCGAGAAGGGGCGGCTATCCTTCGAGGTTGCCTACCATGTCGATCAGCGCAAGCTCAGCGCCGAAAACAGGCTGATCCTGGAACAGATCACCTTCGGCGACAAGATCGAAAGCCCCAGTGCCACCACGCTGCCGGTGCAGTTCGCGGTGGCGCTGCTGCGAGACCGCAACGGCGTCATCGATATCAACCTGCCGATTGCAGGCTCGCTCGATGATCCGGAGTTTTCGGTCGGCGGCATCCTGCTGCGGGCGATTGGCAATCTTATCGTCAAGGCGGTAACGCAACCCTTTGCGTTGCTGGGCTCGCTGTTCAGCGGAGGCGCGGAATTGTCTTCGCTCGACTTCGAGCCCGGCCGCTCCTCCATTCCTGCGGCCGGCGAGGAAAAGCTCAAGTCGCTGGCGAAGGCGCTGTCGGAACGGCCCGGACTGTCGCTCGACATTTCCGGCCGTGTCGATCCGGAAACCGATCGCGCCGGTTTGAAGCGCGTATCCGTTGAACGCAAGCTGCGTGCGATCAAGGTCGCCGACCTGACGGCGAAGGGAGAAACGGTCGCGCCTGGCAGCGTGGTCGTGCAGCAGGCCGAATATCCGACGCTGCTGGCGCGCGCCTACAAAGCCGAGAAATTCGAGAAGCCGCGCAACATGATCGGTTTGCCGAAGGACCTGCCGGCAGAAGAAATGGAAAAGCTGATGATCGCGAACGCAGGCATCGATGACGACGACCTGATCGTACTCGGCAACCAACGCGCACAGACGGTGAAGAACTGGCTTGTGAAAAATGGCCAGGTACCGGCGGAGCGCATGTTCATCGTTGCGCCGAAGATGGGGGCCAAGGAAGCGCAGGGCGGCACTGCGGCACCCAGCCGCGTCGATTTCGCGCTGCGCTGAAAACGGAGGGCAAGCGGCGCCGAACTTTGCGCCGCTTGACTGTCCTAACAGCCTGTCAGGAGAACTTTCCTTTTTGGCTGGCTTCTCCAATGATGCGGAATACGAACCTCCCCACCATCCTGTTTGGCGCCTTCGACCGGCATAACTTCGGCGACCTGCTGTTTCCCCATGTCGTGACGGCGCTGCTGGGGGACAGAAACTACCTGTTCGCCGGCCTCGCCGAGCGTGATCTGCGCAGCCACGGCGGGCATCGGGTCCACGCGCTGGCGAAGCTTGCCGAAGAGTGGAGCGACCAGCCGGTCGATATCATCCATGCCGGCGGCGAACTCCTGACCTGCGATGCATGGCAGGCTGCGGTGATGCTGCTGCCGCCGGAGCAGGCGCAGGACATCAACATTCGCCTCCATGCCGATCTGCAGCGGCGCAATGAATGGGCGCAGCAGC
>JAEZVM010000270.1 GCA_023420795.1 Pseudomonadota bacterium | reverse complement strand
TTCCGCAATAAAATTATTTCCAAGGCAATTTATTTCCTTGGGAACGATCATAAGCTGGCATTTCACGATAATTGTCTTTATTCAAGATGGTGGCACGGATTCTGCTAATCCTTCATTCCGAATTCTGATTGCTCCTGAGTACATGCATATGCGCCGGAGCGCTTCAAGCAGATTCACAAGATTCCATATCATTTTGCTCATTTAGGAGATTCGCATGGCAAAGACGGCCGCAGAGGTCTTGAAGATGGCGAAGGAACACGAAGTCAAGTTCGTTGACTTCCGTTTCGCCGATACCCGGGGCAAGGAACAGCACGTCACCGTTCCGGTTTCCCAGTTCGGCATGGACAAGTTCGAGTCCGGCCATGCGTTTGACGGCTCCTCGATCGCCGGCTGGAAGGGCATTGAAGCATCCGACATGCTGCTGATGCCGGACCCGAATACCGCAAACATCGATCCGTTCATGGAAGAGACGACGATGTTCATGCAGTGCGACGTGATCGAGCCGACCGACGGCAAGGGCTATGACCGCGACCCGCGTTCGATCGCCAAGCGCGCCGAAGCCTACCTGAAGTCCTCCGGCCTGGGCGATACCGCCTACTTCGGCCCGGAACCCGAGTTTTTCATCTTCGACAGCGTGCGCTGGAAGGTCGACATGTCCGGCTGCTTTGTGAAGGTCAATTCCGAAGAAGCGTCCTGGAGCACCGGCAAGGATCTCGAAGGCGGCAACACCGGCCACCGTCCGACCGTCAAGGGCGGCTATTTCCCGGTTCCGCCAGTCGACAGCTTCCAGGACATGCGCTCGGAAATGTCGCTGATCCTTGAAGCGATGGGCATCCCGGTTGAAGTGCACCATCACGAAGTGGCAGGTGCCGGCCAGAATGAACTCGGCACCAAGTTCTCCACGCTGGTCGAGCGCGCCGACTGGACCCAGAACATGAAGTATGTGATCTGGAATGTCGCGCACACCTATGGCAAGACCGCAACCTTCATGCCGAAGCCTATCGTCGGCGACAACGGTTCGGGCATGCACGTTCACCAGTCCATCTGGAAGGATGGCAAGAACCTGTTCGCCGGCGACGGCTATGCAGGCCTGTCCGACTTCGCGCTGTACTACATCGGCGGCATCATCAAGCACGCTCGCGCGCTGAACGCGATCACGAATCCGGGCACCAACTCGTACAAGCGTCTGGTGCCAGGCTACGAAGCACCGGTCAAGCTGGCCTATTCGGCGAAGAACCGTTCCGCATCGATCCGTATTCCGCACGTTGCGAATCCGAAGGGCCGCCGCGTCGAAGCACGCTTCCCGGATCCGCTGATGAACCCGTACCTCGGCTTCGCAGCGTTGATGATGGCCGGTCTGGACGGTGTGCAGAACAAGATCCACCCGGGCGAAGCAGCGACCAAGGACCTGTACCACCTGCCGCCGGAAGAAGACAAGCTGATCCCGACCGTGTGCCACTCGCTCGAGCAGGCACTGGAATACCTGGACAAGGATCGCGAGTTCCTGACCCGTGGCGGCGTGTTCAGCGACACCATGATTGACGCCTACATCGAACTGAAGATGCAGGAAGTCCAGCGCTTCCGCATGACGACCCACCCGGTCGAGTTCGATATGTACTACTCGCTGTAAGATGCGCTGGCCGAAAGGCTGAAGCACGAAAAGCGGGGAAGCTGCGGCTTTCCCGCTTTTTTATTATGGGAACTGTTGTACGGCAAGCGTGTTCTGATCGGCAGGTTTGTATTGCCTTGGTTCTTATCCTAAACTAATAAGCGCCAAACAGTTTCCATTAAGAAAGATTATGAAGCGACAATTGATCGGATTGCTTTTGCTCGCGGCCACGAGCGGTTTCGCGCAGGCGCAGAGTGAAGTCTATTTATGCGTCGATGAGAGCGGCAAGAAGGAGTACAAGAATACCGGCGCGACCAAGGGCTGCAAGAAGGTCGATCTTCCGGGAATTACGATGATTCCGGCGCCGGCGACGCCCGCGAAGAAGGTGGTCGCGCAGACAGCGGCGGCCAAGCCGGCATCTGCCGCGCCGGCCGACTTCCCGAAGGTCGATAGCGGAATGCAGAAGGCGCGCGATAACGACCGTCGCCAGATTCTGCTCGACGAGATGAAGAATGAGGAAAAGAAGCTTGCGAGCCTGAAGCAGGAGTTCAACAACGGCGAGCCGGAGCGCCGTGGCGACGAGCGCAACTACGCGAAATACCAGGAGCGTGTGGCCTCGATGAAGGAAGATATCGCGCGCAGTGAGAAAAACGTCGAAGCCTTGAAGCGCGAGATCGATAACTTAAAATAAAGCATGACGCTTGCATGGAAAGGGCCGCGTGATGCGGCCCTTTCCATTTGAACGGACGAGCTATGACCGCAAAAACAATTTCGCTGGAAGGACTCGACCTGCTGTCGTCGGCCGTCATCATCCTGGATGCCGACGGCCGCGTGGCCTATGCGAATCCGGCCGCGGAAAACCTGCTGGAATGCTCGTTCAAGATCCTGGCGAACCAGAAGCTGGATGACCTGTTCCTGAACGGCGCGAAGCTGACCGAGGTCGCCGAGCAGGCAGCCAGGCACCAGTTCGCCGACACGCGGCTCGACCTTGCGCTGGAGCGCCCCGGCCGCGAGTCGCTGCATGTGCATGTGATCGTCACCGCGCTTGATCGGACCGACATGCCGGTACTGATCGAACTGCGCGAAAACGTGCAGCAGCTCAAGCTCGACCGGGAAGAGCGGCTGCTCGACCAGAGCCAGGCCAACAAGGAGCTGATCCGCAACCTCGCGCATGAGATCAAGAATCCGCTCGGCGGCATCCGCGGCGCCGCGCAACTGCTGGAACTGGAACTGCCGGAGCGGCACCTGAAGGAGCTGCGCGAATACACGCAGGTGATCATCAAGGAGGCCGACCGCCTGCAGACGCTGGTGGACCGCTTGCTGGCGCCGCACCGGCGGCCGCATATCGTCGGCGACGTCAATATCCACGAAGTGTGCGAACGGGTGCGCAGCCTGATCCTGGCCGAATTTCCGAGCGGGCTGACGATCAGGCGCGATTACGATCTGTCGGTTCCCGAGTTCCGCGGCGACAAGGAGCAACTGATTCAGGCGGTGCTGAACATCGCGCACAACGCGGCGCAAGCCCTGTCCGAACGGATCAAGGCAGGCGATGCTGTGCTGACATTGCAGACGCGCGTCGCACGGCAGGTCACGCTCGCCAAGGTTCGTTACAGGCTGGCATTGGATTTGCATATCGTTGACAATGGACCGGGCATCCCGCCCGAAATCCGTGACCGTGTCTTCTATCCGCTCGTATCGGGAAAGGACGGCGGCAGCGGATTGGGACTGACGCTGGCGCAGACCTTCGTGCAGCAGCACATGGGCGTGATCGAATGCGAAAGCAGGCCGGGATACACCGATTTCAGAATACTGATACCACTGCCTTAGAGCGCTCTGAAGTGCTCTGCATAACGTCGCACCTCGCGGGACGCTGAGAAGAACATGAAACCAATCTGGATTGTTGACGACGACGAATCGATTCGATGGGTGCTGGAAAAGGCGCTCGCCCGCGAGAACCTCGTCACCAGGAGCTTTTCCAATGCGCGCGATGCGATGGAGGCGCTTCAGAACAGCGTTCCGCAGGTGCTGGTGTCGGACATCCGGATGCCGGGCGAGTCCGGACTGGAGCTGCTGCAGACGGTGAAGGCGAAACACCCGGGCCTGCCGGTGATCGTGATCACCGCGTTCTCCGATCTCGACTCTGCGGTGGCTGCCTTCCAGGGCGGCGCCTTTGAATACCTGGCCAAACCTTTCGATGTCGACAAGGCAGTCGAGCTGATCCGCCGTGCGCTGGAAGAGAGCCTGCGGGAGGCAGATGTCGAGCAGGCCTCCGCCGAGACGCCGGAGATCCTTGGGCAGGCACCGGCGATGCAGGACGTGTTCCGCGCGATCGGCCGTCTGTCGCAGTCGAATGTCACGGTCCTGATCACTGGCGAATCCGGCACCGGCAAGGAACTCGTTGCGCGCGCGCTGCACAAGCACAGTCCGCGCGCAGCGCAGCCGTATATCGCCTTGAACACCGCCGCGATCCCGAAGGACCTGCTCGAATCCGAACTGTTCGGTCATGAGCGCGGCGCGTTCACCGGCGCGCAGGCAATGCGGCGCGGCCGCTTCGAGCAGGCAGAGAACGGCACGCTGTTCCTCGATGAAATCGGCGACATGCCATTCGATTTGCAAACGCGCCTTTTGCGTGTGCTGTCCGATGGCCACTTCTATCGTGTCGGCGGCCATCAGCCGCTGAAGGCGAATGTGCGCGTGATCGCGGCTACGCACCAGAACCTGGAGCTGCGCGTGAAGGAAGGGCTGTTCCGCGAGGACTTGTATCATCGCCTGAACGTGATCCGCCTGCGCCTGCCGAGCCTGCGCGAGCGGCGCGATGATATTCCGCTGCTGACGCGCCACTTCCTGGCGCAGAGCGCCAAGCAGCTGGGTGTGGAGGCAAAGCGCATGTCCGACGGCGCGATGCAGTTCCTGTCCGGCCTCGATTTCCCCGGCAATGTGCGTCAGCTGGAGAACCTGTGCAACTGGATCACGGTGATGGCGCCGGGGCAGACGGTGGAAGTGAAGGACTTGCCGCCTGAGCTGACACATGGCCAGCCGGCCGCACAGGAATCTGTTCCGCCGGTGGTGCGGATTCCTGTCGCTGCGCCTGCATCCGCTCCGCAGCCGGAGGCTCCTGTCGCGCCGGTATCGTTCGACGCCTATGTGCCGGCACCTGCTGCCAATGGGAATGGCAACGGCAACGGTAGGGCGGACAAGGCGGGATGGGTCGCATTGCTCGAAAGCGAGGCGGCGCACATGCTGGCAGCCGGTCAGCCGGAAGTAATGGATGCGCTGGGCCGCCAGTTCGAATCGGCGCTGATCAAGACGGCGCTGAAGCATACGCATGGCCGCAAGAACGATGCGGCGGTGCGTCTCGGCATCGGGCGCAATACCATCACGCGCAAGATCCACGAGCTCGGCATCGACGGCGCGAAGGACGAATGATCCCGTTGCCGGAAATGTACTGACGGATCAGGAGCTCCGGCGCGGATAACCTTCCGCCGTGATCCTGATCCAGACATGCTCCTTTTCCTCCTCCGTCATGAACACCCAGTTCGCGACTTCGGCGACGGTGCGCCCGCAGCCACGGCAGACGTCATCGAATGTGGTGGTGCAGACGGCAACGCAGGGCGTGTCGGGACGGGTAGGAATTTCCATGTTGGGGGTGTCAGAAAGCAGGCATGAGCCAATCCGCAGACTATACCGCCGATGCTTGTGCGTCGGCTGATCGCCGTACAAAAGCGCGCATCAGGAGGCCGTCGAAATAGCGGTTCGCGATCCTGATGTCGCGGTTCAGCACCGCCAGCGTTTCGAATCCGCAGGTCTCGTACAAGCGGATCGCTGCGGAATTGTCAGCCCGTACCATCAGGTAGAGAATTTCGAGGGCAGGTGAGGCGGTGGCCTGCGCGAGCGCTGCTTCGAGAGCCAGCCGGCCCAATCCCTTTCCGCGCGCCTCGCTGGCCACGCCCATGTTGAGATCGGCGGTATGCTGCAGTCGCGCCGGCTTGCGCGGCCTGATCGTGACGTAGGCGGTAGGTTTGCCGTTGATCCCCGCAGCCAGGGCGACCGCGCCGGGAAGGCGCTGTAGTGCCGCGATATCCGCTTCGAAAGCGTCGAGGGAAGGGTACTTTTCATCGAGGCTCTCGCTCATTGCATCGGATGAGGAATACACATCCCGGTACAGTGCGTAAAGCG
>JAEZVM010000258.1 GCA_023420795.1 Pseudomonadota bacterium | reverse complement strand
AGCGGTTCAGCTGCGACAAGGCGATGACAGGGCAATGCAATTCCTTTGCCAGCCCCTTCAGGCTTCGCGAAATCTCGGAAATTTCAGTCGCACGGTTTTCTCCGGAACCATTCCCGGACATCAGCTGTAGGTAGTCGATAATGATAAGGCCGAGCTTGCCGCACTGGCGCGATAGCCGCCGGGCACGGGCACGCAATTCGATCGGGCTCAACGCCGGAGTCTCGTCGATGTAGAGCTGCGCCTCGTTCATCTTCTGGATTGCATGCGTGAGCCGCGGCCAGTCTTCGTCATTCAGTTTGCCGACGCGAAGACGGCTCTGATCCAGGCGGCCGACGGAACCCAGCATACGCATGGCCAGCTGCGCGCCCCCCATTTCCATCGAAAACACAGCGACCGGCAATCCGCTGTCGATTGCGACGTTTTCGCCGATGTTCAACGAAAACGCCGTCTTGCCCATCGATGGGCGGCCGGCAACGATGATCAGGTCGCCCGGTTGCAGCCCAGAAGTCATCCGGTCGAGATCAACGAATCCTGTCGGCACGCCGGTGATGTCATTCTGGTTGTCGCGGTTGTACAGCTCGTCGATGCGCTCGACCACTTCGGTCAGCAAAGGCTGGATCGCGATAAAACCCTGCGCACCGCGCGCGCCTTCCTCTGCGATGGCGAAAATCTTGGATTCCGCCTCGTCGAGCATTTGCTTGACTTCTTTGCCCTGCGGGTTGAATGCCTGGCTGGAAATCTCGTCGGAGACGGTGATCAGCTTGCGCAGCACACCCCGGTCGCGCACGATCTCCGCGTAGCGGCGGATATTCGCCGCCGACGGCGTGTTCTGCGCCAGCGCATTCAGATACGTCAGGCCGCCGACTTCCTCGGCCTTGCCGCTGTTGCCAAGCGCTTCGAATACAGTAATGACGTCAGCCGGCTTGGTGGCATTGATCAGCTTGACGATGTGTTGAAAAATGATGCGGTGGTCGTAGCGATAGAAATCATCTTCGCTGACGTAATCGGCGATGCGATCCCATGCTGCATTATCGAGCAGCAGGCCACCCAATACAGACTGTTCGGCCTCGATCGAATGAGGCGGAACGCGGAGGGCATCCAGTTGCGGATCAGCTCGGTTATTCATGGACGCGAATTATACTCGCTCAAACCTTTGGTTTTTGACGGAAGCGATAGCAAAACCGCTTTATTTTTCCGTCATTTAAAAGTGCCATTGCACTTCAAACAACAGCGAATTACACAATAAAAAAGGCCGGGAAATCCCGGCCTTTCATTACCACTTCGAACGACGCCTATCAGGCCTGCTCGCCCAGCACGGAAATGGTGATTTCCACCACGACATCCGTATGCAGAGCAACGGAAACCGGATGATCGCCAACCGTCTTCAGCGGGCCCTGCGGCATGCGAATCTGTGCCTTCTCGACCGCGAAGCCTTGCTTGGTCACCGCTTCAGCGATGTCCGCATTGGTGACAGAACCGAACAGACGGCCATCCACACCGGCCTTCTGCGCGATCTGAACAGTCATGCCGTTCAGCTTCTCGCCTTGAGCCTGTGCGGCGGCCAGTTTTTCCGCTGCTGCCTTTTCCAGTTCTGCACGCTTGGCTTCGAACTCCGCCATTGCAGCCGCGGTTGCGCGCCGCGCCTTGCGTTGCGGGATCAGGAAGTTGCGTGCATAGCCGTCCTTAACCTTCACGACTTCGCCGAGGTTGCCGAGATTAACGACTTTTTCTAACAGAATGACTTGCATGTTTTTCTCCTATTCTTCAGTCGTCAATCAAGCATTATGCAGATCGGTGTACGGCAGCAACGCGAGGTAGCGTGCGCGCTTGATCGCGGTATCTACCTGACGCTGGTAGTGAGCCTTGGTGCCGGTCAGGCGAGCCGGCATGATCTTGCCGTTTTCCTGGACGAAATCCTTCAGGGTGTCCACATCCTTGTAGTCCACCTGTTCCACGCCTGCGGCAGTGAAGCGGCAGAATTTTTTGCGCTTGAACAGCGGGTTCTGTTGCTGACGTTTTTGCTTGAGTTTGCTCTTGTCGAATTTTTTACCGAATGCCATGTTTGGCTCCTGTATCTAGTGATCTGTCGTAAACGCCTCGAAATCCGTCACATGGAAAACAAGGCTTTTGCTATTGCGGCTCTTGCGTGCGAGGAATCCTGTGAACCGAAACATCGCGCCCAGCTCCGCCTGACTGAATCGTCCTGAAATTTCGCCTGCTGCTATAGCGGTGAGTTCAAATTCAATCTGACGGGGGATGCCTGCCTCCACCTGCTCCGAACCGTGCTGCAATCTTGCAGATATGATCGGTATGCCTGCCGGCGTATAACGCAATGCGTCGCGCTCGGCGATGACGGCTTTCAGGCGAAGCTGGTTCACACTCCCCAACTGACGCAATTACGCAGCGGGCGCCTCGGCGCGCTGGCTCTTGGCCGCATCTTCCTTCTGCACAGCCTTCATCATCGGCGAAGGGGCAGTCTCGGCCCTCTTCATCTTGACGGTGAGATGGCGCAGCACGGCATCGTTGAATTTGAAGCCGGTTTCGATTTCTGCCAGGGTTTCGTTGTCGCACTCGATGTTCATGCAGACATAGTGCGCCTTGGCCAGCTTCTGGATCATGTATGCCATCTGGCGACGGCCCCAGTCTTCGACGCGGTGGATCTTGCCGTTACGGGCAGTGACGATGCCCTTGTAGCGCTCGATCATTGCGGGCACTTGCTCGCTCTGATCCGGATGGACGATAAAAACGATTTCATAATGACGCATGTAATCTCCTTATGGACGGATTAAACAATCGCCCACCCCGGCGTCAACACGGGTGTGGGAAGAGGAAAGCCGAAAATCATAACCGGAACCGAAGAAAAATTCAATGCTTTCAAGTTCTTAGCCTCTTCAGAAGAGGGACGTCAGAAATAATCTGCGAATTCGCTTGCGCCAGAGCGAACCCTGTATAAAAATACAGGCTGTCTATATAAACAGCCGCCTTTGTGGCAAGGATATTCGCCATGATTAAACTGACCGCCCGTCAGGAGCAAATCTTGAATCTGATCAGGGAGGCCATCGAAAACACCGGCTTTCCGCCCACTCGTGCCGAGATCGCAGCCGAACTCGGATTTCGCTCTGCCAATGCGGCGGAAGAGCACCTGCAAGCCCTGGCTCGCAAGGGAGCGATCGAGATTTCTCCCGGAACTTCGCGTGGCATTCGTCTGCGCGACATGCATGCAAATGGCAGCAGTTCCCAGCATGCCTCCCGCCAAAGATCGCTGCCTCATCCGATGCTCATGCAACTGAGCCTCCCTTTGGTGGGGCGTGTGGCCGCCGGTTCGCCAATTCTCGCGCAGGAGCATATCGAATCCACTTACAGCGTCGATCCGTCGCTGTTCTCCGCGAAGCCGGATTACCTGCTCAAGGTACGCGGTCTGTCGATGCGCGATGCAGGCATCCTCGACGGTGATCTGCTGGCGGTAAAGAAAATCGACAGCGCC
>JAEZVM010000127.1 GCA_023420795.1 Pseudomonadota bacterium | reverse complement strand
GCAGGTTCCAGGACGAGATGCGGCCCTTGAACATGGTCCGGTAGTATTTCTCGGCATTCTTGACCAGCCGCGCATTCTGCTCGGCATAGAAGAATTCGTCTGCGGCGAGCTGGCCGTCCTGATACCGGGTTTCGCGTTCCCGCAGCTCTTGTAGCTGTGCGATCACCTCGTCCTCGCAGCTCGGCGAGAGGTCGAAGCTGGTCGCATAGCCGTAGCGCTGGGTGTCTTCCTGAAAATGGTCAAAGCAGGAGTAGCGCGCACGGGCATGGCGCGCCGCTTCGGGATCTATCTTGTCCAGGTAATCCAGCACTTCCCGCGTGGATGTGAACAGGCTGTACAGGTCGAGGCCGTAAAAGCCAACCTGGCTTGCATTGGTGGCCGATGTGGGCAGGAAGTCGTTGTGGCCGCGCAGCCAATCGACAAAGTCGAGCATATCGGTATTGCGCCACATCCAGGTGGGAAAGCGTTCGAAACCGGCCAGCGCGCGCTCGCTGGTCGGGTCTTCGTCGAGGCCGCGCACATAGCGGTTGACGCGATAGGCATCCGGCCAGTCCGCTTCGACTGCGACCGCGGTGAAGCCCTTCTCGAGGATCAGGCGCTTGGTGATCTCCGCACGCTCCCGATAAAACTCATGCGTGCCGTGAGTCGCTTCGCCCAGCAGCACGAAGCGTGCGTCGCCAATGAATTCCAGCAGGGGATCGTAGTCATTGGCGGCGCCGTGCAGCAAATGCGCTTCGGAAGCGATCGCGACGCTCAACGGGGAATTGGTAACGGTTGACATGGCGTTTCAGTAAAAGCAGCTTGCATCGGGCGGAATATCCGCTGCCCGCACCTTCGGCAGCGCGGGCAGCTCCGAAGCGGCTAGTGCCATGAGGTTCCGCGCTGTTGCGTCGTCGATTGCTGCTGCGCAGTTGACATTGTTGCGTCGCCCGGCGGAAGGCCACCTTCGATATACGACTTCATGCGCATCAGGTCCTCGTCCATTTGCCGTTTCGGGTTGCCGTTGAACATGGAAGCGAACGCCTGGCCAAGCGCTCCTGCCGGCGGGCTGTACGACATCTGTACCGTGACCCGCGTGCCGTCGCCGGAAGGCTCGAAGCGGACCGTGCCGTTATGCTGCACGGTCGAGTTCGGTTCGCTGCTCCACGCCAGCAATTGCGGCCGCACCGATTCGGTCATCGTCGCATCCCATTCGACACGGCTGCCGGCAGGGCCGCTCACGACCCAGTGCGAGCGGTCGTTGCCCAGGTCGCGGACTTCCTGCACATTGGACATGAAGTGCGGGAAGTTCTCGTAGCGGCTCCACTGATCGAAAACCGTTTCCGGCGATGCCTGGATGTAGATGGATTTGTGCAGGTCGATCGTCCGCTGGCCGGAACTGCGGCCCGCAAGCTGGTTGAACGGACGGTTTAGCACGCTGCGGGTGATGAGGCCGGCGCCGAGCGTGGCAACCGCCACGCTTGCCGGTGTCCTGCGCGTCAGTCCGTAGAGGCCGAGTACGCCGCCGCCGACAGCGGCGATGGCGCGCAGGGCAGGCGACCAGGTTTCCTTCATCATCGCGGAACCGGTGCGCCGCAGCCTGCCTTCGCCTTGCAGGCTCGGAACGCCGGCTGGGCTGTCATGCACTTCCAGCTTGTCTTCGATTTCCGACACGCCGGCCACCGACTTCACGCAATCCAGCAAGGGCTGTTTTTCATGCGCAAGAATCGGGCCGTGCAGGCTGACGCAACCTTCGCGCGCGGACACCTTGATGGCCCGCGGATGGGTAACGGCCCGTCCGATCTCCTTGCGAACGCGAGCGATCAGCACTTCATCGTTATCCGCGTCTGCTGTGTGCCGCGAAAACATCCTGCCTGCCTGCGCGCGCAGGCCATGTGCCCGATTGCCGAAATCGCGCGATGCCACATCGATGGCATCGCTGGTTCGTGTCGCCAGGCTGCGCATCTTGTCGGTTGCGAGTGCGCGCCGGCGTTTGCCCCGGTCGGGGTCCGACATATACATTGCCACCGCACCAATCGCTGCGGCTCCGATCAATCCGATCAACGATTGGCCCCTGTTCGATTCGCGATAGTTCTGCCTCATGTACTTTTGTCTCATGTCCATCTCCTTTCTTGCGTTTATTCAGTTTCAAAGGTGGTCCGCTTTCCCTGCCGCACCGGACTGCAGTCAGAGAAGCATGAAAACCGGCAGGCAAATCGGTTTGACAGAAGAGCATCGAAGATGTTGCGGCTTATTTTCGATTTGTTGCAGCATCGGAAACGCACGCCCCGGTATTCGGCTAACGACCGGAACTATCGAAGCAGGCAGGAGCCCAACTGACTCTGTGCTGAAACGGAAAGGAAAAGACATGCAAGCCAGCCAGGTGAAGGAGCATTTTCCCCACGTTAAACAGTGCATCGATAATGCGGCGCAACTGTGCCAGATCACCAAGGATGTGCCGGATGAATTGCGCGACAGCCTGAGCGAGCTGGGGCGGGAATCGGAACAGGCGCGGCAGGTCTTCGAACAGGAAAGAGATGAAGATCATATCCGCCAATGCGTTACGCGACTGGAAAAGCTCGGCGATCGCACCATGCAGACCTGCAAGGGTGCCGGCAACATTGATTGGGAAGTGCAGAGCGCAGTGCGGGAAGCGCATGATGCGATCTCGGAACTGAAGCAGCGGCTTCACTAGCGAGATCGCCTCGTCCCCAAAAGGAGTTCATGATGAATGCAAACCGCCCGGAACCTGCCTCCAGACAGGCAGGCAAGCAGTCTTCCGGCATTCCGCAACCCGAACAGCTCGATCAGGGAACGTGGATAGGCGGCGGACGCGAACCGATCCATCCTGACGACATAGGCGAGGATGGCGAGTATCTCGGGAAAGACATTCAGATGCAGCAGCGTCGCTCTACCGATACGAGCGACGACTAGCTGACATTTGTTGCGCGGAGCTTGACGCTTGTGGCGACTTAACGTCGCTGATAGATCACGAACGCGTAATCGAAACCCTGTTCGGCGGAGTGATGGGGTTCACGTGAGATTTCTTCCCATTGCTGCGGGTCGATAGCGGGGAAGAAAGCATCGCAGTCGAAGCGCTTGCCGATTTCCGTGACGATCAGCCGGTCGGTGGCGGGCAGGATTTCCTTGTAGATCTGCGCGCCACCAATTACATAGGCAGGTGTATCCCCGACCAGCGCGCGCGCGGCTTCGATCGATGGCACCACCTCAACGCCTTCATGCGACCACTGTGCGTTGCGCGTGATGACGATGTTGCGCCGGTTCGGCAGCGGCCGTCCGATCGAATCGAAGGTCTTGCGTCCCATGATGATCGGATGGCCGGACGTGACCCGCTTGAAATGCGCGAGGTCTTCCGGTAGTCGCCATGGAAGTGTGTTGTTGATGCCGATGCCGCCTTGCGCGTCGGTGGCGACGACGATGGTCAGATGGCTCATGGAGTTCGCCCTTATACCGCCACCGGCGCCTTGATGTGCGGATGCGACTGGTATTCAGCGATCTCGAAGTCCTCGAACCTGTAATCGAAGATCGAATCCGGCTTGCGCCTGATGACCAGCTTAGGCAGCGGGAAGGTGCTGCGCGACAGTTGCTCCTGCACCTGCTCCAGATGGTTCGAATACAGGTGGCAGTCGCCGCCGGTCCAGATGAATTCGCCCACCTCCAGCCCGGTCTGCTGCGCCATCATGTGCGTCAGTAGCGCATAGGACGCGATGTTGAACGGTACGCCGAGGAAGATGTCGGCGCTGCGCTGGTACAGCTGGCAGGACAGCTTGCCGTCGGCTACATAGAACTGGAAGAACGCATGGCAGGGCGGCAGCTTCATCTGCGGAATGTCGGCCACGTTCCAGGCCGATACGATCAGGCGGCGCGAATCCGGGTTGTTTTTGATCTGATCGACGAGCTGCGTGATCTGGTCGATGTGGCCGCCGTCCGGCTTCGGCCAGGAGCGCCACTGGTAGCCGTAAATCGGCCCGAGATTGCCATTTTCGTCGGCCCATTCGTCCCAAATCGATACGCCGTTGTCCTTCAGGTACTTGATGTTGGTCGAGCCGGCGAGGAACCAGATCAGTTCATGGATGATGGATTTCAGATGCAGCTTCTTGGTGGTCACCAGCGGGAAGCCTTCCTGAAGATTGAAACGCATCTGGTAGCCGAACACCGAGCGGGTGCCGGTGCCGGTGCGGTCGGTCTTTTCGGTGCCATGTTCATAAACATGGCGCATGAAGTCGAGGTATTGGCGCATGGGAAGGTGATTTCGGTAAAGTCGGGCTATTGTAAAGTAAGCGGCACTGGCCGGTTCATGCTTGCGAAAACTGCAAGGCCGCCAGACTCGCGTACAGGCCACCCTGCGCGACCAGCGACGCATGCGTGCCGGTCTCGACGATCCGACCGTGCTCCAACACGACGATGCGGTCGGCATTCTGCACGGTGGCCAGCCGGTGTGCGATGACCAGCGTGGTGCGGCCGGCCATTGCCGCTTCCAGCGCGCCCTGTACCAGGCGCTCCGATTCCGCGTCGAGCGAGCTGGTCGCTTCATCGAGCAGCAGCAACGGCGGATTCTTCAGCAGCGCGCGGGAGATTGCGATGCGCTGCCGCTGCCCGCCCGACAGACGCACGCCGCGTTCGCCGAGAAAGGACTGGTAACCCTGCGGCAGGCGCTCGATAAATTCATGCGCGGCGGCCAGCTTTGCCGCTGCAATCACTTCATCGTCGGTGGCGTCGGCGCGGCCGTAGCGGATGTTTTCCATTGCGTTGTCGGAAAAGATCACCGTGTCCTGCGGCACGATGCCGATCGCGTCGCGCAACGTTGTCAGACTGAGGTGGCGGATATCGACGCCGTCGAGCAGGATGCTTCCCTTCTGCGGATCGTAAAAGCGCAGCAGCAGCTGGAACAGCGTGGTCTTGCCGGCGCCGGAAGGGCCGACCAGCGCGACGGTTTCGCCCGGGCGGACTTCCAGGGTCAGGTCGGAGAGCGCCGGTGGCTGGGGCCGGGAAGGGTAGTGAAAGCCGACATGCCTGAGCGACAGTGCCGCACCGTTGGCTGTGCGCGGCGGAAGAACCTTGGGCTGGCCGGGAGAGCGGATCGGCGAATCCACGGCGAGCAGTTCCAGCAGGCGTTCGGTCGCGCCGGCGGCGCGTTGCGCTTCGCCCAGCACTTCCGACAGCGCGCCGATTGCGCCGGCGACGATTGCGGCATACAGCACGAACTGGCCAAGCTGGCCAGTCGTCATGCTGCCCCGGATGACTTCCTGCGCGCCCAGCCACAGCACGAATACGATGGCGCCGAACACGAGCAAGATCGCAACCATGGTCAGCAGCGAGCGCGCGCGGATGCGTTGCATCGCCGTTGCGAACGCGCGTTCCACCGATGTGCCGAAGCGTTGCGCTTCTGCTTTTTCATGGGTGAAGGCCTGCACCGTCGGCATCGCATTCAGGATTTCGCCGGCCAGCGCGGAGGTATCGGCAACACGGTCCTGCGAGGCGCGCGACAGCCTGCGCACACGGCGGCCGAAGAACACGATCGGCAGCACCACCGCAGCCAGCAGCACCACGATGATGGAAGACAGCCGGGCGCTGGTCACGAACAGCATCACCAGCCCGCCGGCAAACAGCAGCAGGTTGCGCAAGGCCATCGAGATGCTGGTGCCGACCAGCGCCTGGATCAGCGTGGTATCGGTGGTCAGTCGCGACAGCACTTCGCCGGTCTGTGTGGTCTCGAAGAACTGCGGGCTCTGCGTGACCACATGCCGGTACACCGCGCTGCGCAGGTCGGCGGTCACGCGCTCGCCCAGCCATGACACCATGTAGAAGCGCG
>JAEZVM010000037.1 GCA_023420795.1 Pseudomonadota bacterium | reverse complement strand
CCGGCGGCGGCGACCGGCAAGGTGCTGAAAAAGGAACTGCAGCAACTCGCCGCAAAGCGGGTCACCGAACCCATGCATTCGTGAACCAGAGCTTTTTAACAAGAGGAAGAGACATGAAATTTCAACTGAACACCGTAGCAAGGCTGGGCGTCGTTTTGAGTGCGGCATTCTGCGCCATCAGCGCCGGCGCCGAGGAATTCAAGGTCGGCGCGCACATGCCGCTGACCGGCGCGATCGCCCGCTCCGGCGCGGGCTTCAACGAAGGCGTGCAGGCCGCCGTCGAAATGTTCAACAAGACCAACGGTAAGCACACCATCAAGATGGTCACCATCGACGATGAATCGGCGCCGGCCAAGGCGGTCGCAGCCGTCGAGAAGCTGCAGTCCGAAGGCGTGGTCGCAGTGATCGGCGGCTACGGCTCCAACATCATCGGCCCGGCCTCTGACGCGGCCAACCGCCACAATCTGACCTACATCACCGCAGGTGGCGTCAACGACGATCTGACCAAACGCGGCTACAAGACTTTCTTCCGCATCAATAACACCCGTGGCTACCGGCTCGCGGTCGAGCAGATGATGCAGGAGATGCAGGCAAAGAGCGTATCCATCGTGTATTCCACCAAGGAAGCCACCACCGATCTCGGCAAGGATCTGGAAAAGGGCCTGACCGCCAAGGGCATCAAGGTGACCATGCATGCATTCGATCCGGCCATCACCGACTTCAAGCCGATCATCAACAAGATCAAGCTGCAGGACAAGCCGGATGTGCTGTTCATGAGCGCCTACGAGAACGACTACGTCGGCATCATCCGCGCCGCGAAGGTCCTGAAGCCGAACATCAAGGCGATCGCCGGCGTGTGGTCGCTCGCCACCTCGAAGATGGCGGCCGACTTCCCGGACCTGACCCCGGGCGTGATCGGCACCGCGCTGCTGCCGTTCCCGGTCGAGTACAAGACGCCGGAAGGCAAGCAGTTTGCCGATACGTACAAGAAAATGTTCAACAAGGACGTCGATTACCTCGCGCAGTTCGGCTATGTGAAGGCAGCGCTGCTGTTCGAGGCGATCGCACGTGCCGCCGACAACGGCGCGCTGAAGAAGGGCGGCCTGTCCGACGAGCTGCGCAAGACCAACCGCGACACGCTGATCGGCAAGGTAACCTTCGACGCCAACGGCGACAACCCGAACTTCCAGCACCGGATGGGCCAGCACCAGAACGGCACAATCCCGATCGTGTCGCCGTCGTATCAGGCGACCGCGCCGATGAAGTTCCCGGCTGTGCCTTGGTAAGCGGGGACGTCACGCTTCTCTCGTAACGACAGCGAGGCTCGCGGCTCCCTTCTCCCGCCCGCGGGAGAGGGGCGCAAGCATTCGGCGTAGCGACGCCAGATCCAATCTGCTTCAAAAACACCATGTCAGAACTCATCCTGCAATCCCTCTATTCCGGCATGCTCGTCGGCGGCGTCTATGCGCTGATCGCGCTTGGCCTGACACTTGCCTTCGGCACCATGCGCATCATCAATCTGGCGCACGGCGAGCTGGTGCTGCTGGCTGCCTACATCGGCTACACGGTGGAAAGCCGATTCGACGTCAACCCGATGCTGGCCTTGCCGCTGGCGCTGCTGATCGTCTGCTTCTGCTCGGCGGTCGTCTATTTTCTGGTGTCGCGCATCCAGCGCAACCGCGAACTGAATTCGCTGATGCTGACCTTTGCCATCGGCATGATCCTCACCAATGCGGTGCTGCTGTTCTGGTCGAGCGACATCCGTTCCACCGGTAACGCAACGATGCAGGATGCGGTCCAGATCGGCAACCTGTACAGCATGTTCAGCGAGCTGTTCTTCTTTATCGTCAGCCTTGGCGTTGCCGGGCTTCTCGGCTGGTGGCTGTCGCGCAGCTGGTACGGCCGCGCGGTGCGTGCCGTGTCGTCCAACCGCGACGCGGCCAAGCTGATGGGCATCAACCCGGCCAAGGTCGAACTTGTGTCCTTCCTCGTGGCCGGCGTGCTGGCTACGATCGCCGGCATCGCGATCTTCTCCAGCAGCGTGATCTCGCCGCCGCTCGGCCATTCGCTGACGGTGAAGGCCTTCATCATCACGGTGCTGGCCGGTGTCGGTTCGGTGCCGGGCGTAGTGCTGGCCGCGATGCTGCTCGGCATTACTGAGGCGATGACGGTGACGCTGGCGAGTTCGGCACTGCAGGAACTGGCCGGCATGCTGCTGTTCCTGATCGTGCTGTTCATCTTGCCGAATGGCTTGTTCGGCGCCAGCAAGCGCCGGGGATAAGGGAAGGAGACAAGCAATGAAAAAATTCCTGTGGGTGGCGATCGCCATCCTTTATCTGATCGTTCCCTTTGCGCTGAAGGGCAACAGCTACATTCTCAGCCTGACGGTGTCGTCGCTGATTGTCGCCGGCATCGCGGTGGCCTGGGCCTTGCTCGGCAATCTTGGCGGCATGGTCAGCTTCGGCCATGCAGCCTTCTTCGGCATCGGCGCATATGCGTCCGCGCTGCTGACGATGAAGGCCGGGCTTCCGGTGCTGCTGGCGATTCCGGTGGCGGGCATCTGCGCGTCGCTGGCATCGGTGGCGATGCTGCCTGCGCTGCGCCTGTCGGGGCCGTACTTCGCGCTGGCGATTCTCGCCTATGCGCACATCTTCAAGATTCTCGCGACCGAGTTCGAATCCTTCACCGGCGGTTCTGGCGGCATTTCGTCGATTCCCGGCCTGCCGACGCTGATGCAGTCGGATCTGTTCGCGGGGCTGGGCGCGTACCTGCTGGTGCTGACTATCGTGCTCGGGTTCTGCGTGATCTATGCATGGGTGCGCAACAGCCACTACGGTATTGCACTGCGCGCAATGCATGACAGCGAGGATGCGACCCGCGTGGTCGGCGTCAACAGCGTGCTCCTGAAGTCGTGGATGCTGCTGCTGTCGGCCTTCATGACCGGCGTGATCGGCGCATTCAATGCGCACATCATCAACTTCCTGGAACCGGATTACGCCTTCAACGGCGCGTGGAGCGTGCTGCCCATCGTCGCCGCGATCTTCGGCGGCTACCGCACGATCACCGGCCCGATGGTCGGCGCGGTCGTGATCTATCTGGTCGATCAGCTGGTGTTCAAGGCCATGCTGGCGTCAGGCCACCAGATCATCCTCGGCATCGTGCTGGCGGCGATGATCCTGTTCGCACCGGACGGCCTGCTCGGCCTGAAGAAGCGCCATGCGGGAGGCCAGCATGCTTAAGCTCAATAACATCACGATTCAGTTCGGCGGCTTGATTGCGCTGAAGGATGTGTCCTTTTCGATGGGAGCGGACCAGGTGGTCGGTCTGGTCGGTCCCAACGGTGCCGGCAAGACGACCTTGTTCAACGCGATTTCTGGACTGGTGCGAACCACTTCGGGCAACGTCGATTTCGACGGCGTCGAGATCAGCAGGAAGCCGCTGCATGCGCGTGCCCGTCTCGGCATCGGCCGCACCTTCCAGATCCCGCAGCCGATGCATGAGCTGACGGTGCGCGAGAACCTGATCGTCGCGCAGCGCTTCGGCAACGGCAAGGTGGATCAGAAGCGCATCGACGAAATCCTGGAATTCATGGACCTGAAAGCGCAGGCCGATCGCGACGCTGCCACCAGCCTCGCTCTGCAGGAGCTGAAACGTCTTGAAGTCGCAAAGGCACTGGCGACCGAACCGAAGCTGCTGCTGCTCGATGAAGTGCTGGCAGGTCTGGAAACCAGCGGCAAGCGCTACTTCACCGCCAAGCTGAAGGACCTGCATGAGAAATTCAGGATCGGCATCCTGATCATCGAACATGACATCGAAACCGTTTCGACCTTGTGCGACCGGGTAGTGGTGCTGAACTTCGGCAAGCTGATCGCCGACGGCGCGCCGGAGACGGTGTTCCGCGATCCGGAAGTCATCAAGAGTTATACGGGAGCCGCCCATGCTTGAAATCCGCAACCTGCGCGCCGGCTATGGCGCGATCAATGTGCTGTGGGATGTGAACCTGTCGTTTGCCGAAGGCCAGCTGACCACCATCGTCGGCCCGAACGGCGCCGGCAAATCGACGCTGCTGAAAACCATCATGGGATTGGTGGCGCCGAGCCAGGGCGAGCTCACGCTGCGCGGCGCGCCGCTCACGAAGTCGCGCACCTGGGACATGGCCGAGCAGGGCGTGGTGCTGGTGCCGGAAGGCCGCCTGGTGTTCCGCGACATGAGCGTCGAGGAAAATCTGATCATGGGCGCGTTCGCCAAGTCCAAGCGTGCGAGGATGGCGCGCAACATCGAGCGCGCGTATGAGCTGTTCCCGAAACTCAAAGAGCGGCGCAAGCAGCTCGCCGGCTCCTTGTCCGGCGGCGAAGCGCAGATGGTGGCGATGGCGCGCGGCATGATGGCCGAGCCGCGCATCCTGCTGATCGACGAGCCTTCGCTCGGCCTTGCACCGGTGATCGTGCAGGAAATCTTCAATATCCTGCGCACATTGAAAGAGCAGGGCGTGACGATTGTGCTGGTCGAGCAGAACACGCACATGGCGCTCAGCGTTGCCGATCGCGTCTATATGATGCGCAGCGGAAAAGTGGTACTGGACAAGCCGGCCGCCGAGATCGACGTGGCGAAGCTGCACGACCTGTATTTTGCTCTGGAGGCCTAGATTGGCGGATAATTTCGCGGATTTCGATTCAACCCAAATGCGCTCCCTCCAGCTTTGCAGAGAAAAGGGAGCGTAGGGGAGAGTTCTTGCATTCCCGCCTTCGGTGATTCATGGCGCAACCCAACAAAGAAAACATGCCGGCAGTTAGCAAATCCAACATCAAGGAAGATCGCCATTTCGTCACCGCGCTGGCGCGCGGGCTGGAAATCCTGTCCTGCTTCCGTTCCGGTGAAAAAATGCTCGGCAACCAGGAGCTGGCCGACCGCGCGAAGCTGCCGAAATCCACCGTATCCCGCCTGACCTACACGTTGACCAAGCTCGGCTATCTGGAATACATCGACGAGCTGGGCAAGTACCGCCTCGGCACCGCCAGCCTCGCGCTCGGCAGCGCTATGCTGTCCAAGCTCGATATCCGCCAGTACGCGCGTCCTTACATGCAGGAGCTGGCGGATTTTTCGAATGCGACGGTCTCGCTCGGCATGCGCGACCGGCTGTCGATGATTTACGTCGAGAACTGCCGCAGCCAGGCGGCATTGACCTTGCGGCTGGATGTTGGCGCGCGCATTCCGATTGCGTTGACTGCAATGGGCCGTGCGTACCTGGCGGAAGCGTCGAGCAGCGAACGCAATGAAATCCTCGAGCGTGTGCGCGATTTCGACGAACAGAAATGGCCGAGCATTCATGAGGGGATCATGCGCTCGCTGGAGGAATATCAGACGCTCGGTTGCTGCACCTCGTTCGGTGACTGGCAGAAGGATGTGAATGCGATCGCGGTCGCGTTCAAGCCGGCCAACAGCACTTCTATCTTCAGCATCAACTGTGGCGGCCCGTTGTTCAACCTATCGCCGGAATTTCTGCTCAACGAAGTCAAACCCCGTCTGCTGGAACTGGTGGACCGCCTCAAGCGTGCCTGAAAACACGGGCGGCACTTGATCCGCCGCCTGCCTTTTCTCATCAATAACGTGTCTGAATAATTTCCCTTCTGAATTACGAGGGAACGCGCCTTCGTATTGTCGAATTGTGATGGCACCTTGCCACAATCTGACGTACGCTATATTTGCTTCTGTTCGCAATTTGAAAAGTATTGACTCCGTTTCTTGCGCGATGGCAGAGACGGCGCAACTGTCGCTGTTCGCGTGAATGGAAGTTCATATTACGCTCAAGACTCCGTTGCGTGATATCAAACGAAGCGCAGATACGCGGGGCTATGATAAGCGGCCTTTGGTCCACCAACCGATCCGGACGCCAAATATCTGCCGCAACGTCAGTTTCACGAAAGCTTGTCTTTTTAACATGTATGGAAATCATTGTCTCAACAAGCGCGAGCCTGCCTGTTGATAAATGAATTCCGGGTTTGTCGTCTTCGAGGGAGATTGAAATGAGTGATGTAGTTATTGTCGCCGCAGGCCGTACCGCTGTCGGAAAATTCGGTGGAACCCTGGCCAAGACCGCTGCGTCGGATCTAGGCGCGCATGTGATCAGGCATTTGCTGGCGAAAACCGGCATCGCGCCGGATCAAGTGAGTGAAGTGATCATGGGCCAGGTGCTCACCGCTGGCGTTGGCCAGAATCCGGCGCGCCAGGCAGTGATCCGCGCAGGGCTTCCGGACATGGTTCCCGCGATGACCATCAATAAGGTGTGCGGCAGTGGCCTGAAGGCCACCCACCTCGCAGCGCAGTCCATCATGTGCGGCGATGCCGAGATTGTGATTGCCGGCGGCCAGGAAAACATGAGTGCGTCGCCGCATGTGCTGAACAATTCCCGCGACGGCTTCCGCATGGGCGACGCCAAGCTGGTGGATACCATGATCGTCGATGGCCTGTGGGATGTGTATAACCAGTACCACATGGGCATCACCGCCGAGAACGTGGCAAAAAAATACGGCGTGTCGCGCGAGGAGCAGGACGAATTTTCGGTCGCTTCGCAGAACAAGGCGGAAGCCGCGCAGAAGGCAGGTAAGTTCAAGGATGAAATCATCCCGTTCGAGATCGCCTCGAAAAAGGGCTCGGTCGTGTTCGATACCGATGAGTTCATCAAGCCCGGCGTGACGCTCGATTCGCTCGCCAGCCTGCGCCCCGCGTTCGCCAAGGATGGTACCGTCACTGCAGGCAATGCTTCCGGCATCAACGACGGTGCTGCGGCGGTCATCATGATGTCAGCCAAGAAGGCGGAACAGCTCGGCCTGAAACCTCTGGCGCGCATCAAGGCATATTCGTCCGCGGGTGTCGATCCCACTATCATGGGCATGGGACCGGTGCCGGCATCGCAGCTGTGCCTGAAGAAGGCAGGCTGGACGCATCAGGATGTCGATCTGATGGAAATCAACGAGGCCTTCGCTGCGCAAGCCATCGGCGTGAACAAGGAAATGGGCTGGGATACCAGCAAGATCAACGTCAATGGGGGCGCAATCGCGATCGGCCATCCGATCGGTGCGTCGGGCTGCCGCATCCTGGTAACGCTACTGCATGAAATGATTCGTCGCGATGCCAAGCGCGGCCTGGCAAGCCTCTGCATCGGCGGCGGCATGGGAGTGGCACTGGCGGTGGAAAGATAGAGCGATTTGCCAGTACATGACAGGGGCTGATTTCGGGCCTGCGATGCTCGCCGTATCTCGCGTACGGCTGCGATCTCGACCCGCCTCCCTTGCATGCACTGTCAAACTGCTCCAGGTTGTTGTGATGTAGGTCTTCAATCCTTTCAATAGAAA
>JAEZVM010000003.1 GCA_023420795.1 Pseudomonadota bacterium | reverse complement strand
TGGATGTGGTCACCGGCCTGTGCGAGCGGCTGCTGGCCGGCGGCGCGCCAGGTTTTCATTTCTATACGCTGAATCAGGCTGCGGCAACCACCGCACTCTGGAAGCGCCTGAATCTGTCTGCCTGAGCATTTGCCCATTTCCGGCGCAAGCCGGAAATGGCGTCAACCAAAGTCGATCGATGATGTCTCGGTGATAATCGTATCGAGCGCCACATCGTGAGCATCGGCCTCGAATGCGGCGAACCCGCGGGTGTAGGCGATGCCGACCGTGCGCGGGCGGGGCGACAGTGCCAGCGTGCGGTCATAGAACCCGCCGCCATAACCCAGCCGGAAATGCCGGTCGTTGTAGCCCACGCAGGGAACCAGCAGGGCCGCAGGCCTTACCCAGGCGCCGTTAGCGGGTATCGACACGCCGCATGCATCCTTCGTTATCGCGTCGCCCGGCTTCCATTCGATGAAGCCGAGCGGTGCATCTTTTTCGGCCACGACCGGCAACGCCAGTCGCACACCGCGTGCTGCCAGCGCGCCGTAAGCGCCATGCAGGTCCGGTTCGCCGCGAATCGGCCAATAGATCCCCAGCGTCTGCACGCGATGGACTTCCCACCAGGCCACGAGCCGGGCGGTGATTGCCGCGTCCCACTGCCTGCGAACTTCGGGCGCGATTGCTTGTCTGTCTGCAAGCAGTGCGCGGCGCAATGCCGCTTTATTCAAGGTGGTTTCAGGCATGATGTCGATGCGAAAGGCAAGGCGTCACATGCTATCCTACAAAACGTAATTTCAGTATTTCTCAGTGCTTAAAAGGCTTGCTTGATGTTCCCGATGAAATGGATTGCCGGCGTCGTATTTGCCGCTGCTTCTGCGGTTTTGCTGGTGCCTGCCGCGCAGGCGAAAAAGCCGATTGTCAGTTTTGCCAGCGATGATGACATCTTCCTCGCATTGCGCGACGCGTCGCGCAACGGCGATGCCGCCCGTGCCGAAGAGCTCGCCTCGCGCCTTGGCAATTATGCCATTCCATCCTATGTCGATTATTTCCGGCTGCGCCCGCGCATCAATATCGCGGCCGAGCAGGAAATCCGCGATTTCCTGGCGCGCTACGAGGGCAGCGCGATTGCCGACCGCCTGCGCAACGACTGGCTGCTCGAACTCGGGCGCGTGCGCAACTGGACGCTGTTCGACGAGCAGTATCCGCAGTTCGTGCTGAACGATGACACGCAGGTGAAATGCTATGCGCTGATGTCGAAGGCATTGCAAGGCCAGACGGTCGCCGCCGATGCGCGCACGCTGCTGGTCGCGCCGCAGAACTATGGCGAGGGATGCCCGGCATTGATGACGACTCTGGTGCAGACGGGGCAGTTTACCGCCGACGATATCTGGGCGCAGGTACGGCTGATCGCTGACTCCGGCACTTTCGCCACGATCCGGCGCATTGCGGCGTTGACCGGGGCGAGTGAAAGCGTGCTGGTCCAGGCGTTCGAGAAGCCGGATGCGGTGCTTGCACGCGGCCCCGGCAGTGGACGCGCGGCGCACGAGGTATTCATCCTGGCGCTTGGCCGCAGCGCCAAGAGCAATCCGGCGCGCGCGGTCGATGCATTGGTCGCCGCGGCAGAACAGCTTAGCGAGCGCGAACGGGAGCTGGCATGGGCTCAGATTGCGCTTCAAACCTCCTACAAGCTGGCACCCGATGCAGTGGTGTACTGGCACCGGACAAACAGCGCGCCGTTATCGAACGACGGCTATCAGTGGAAGGCGCGTATCGCGCTGCGCGCCGGCGAGTGGAAACTGGTGAAATCGACCATCGCCGACATGCCGGCATCGCTGCGTAACGACCCGGCATGGATCTACTGGCTGGGCCGCGCCTATCAAGCCGAAGGTAATGCGGAAGAGGCGAAAAAGCGGTTCGAGTCGATTGCCGATCAGACCAATTTCTACGGCCAGCTCGCGCTGGAGGAGCTTGACCGGAAGATCACGATTCCGCCGCTTGCACAGCCGGTGACGGCGGAGGAGCTGGCGCCGATGGTGGAGAACCAGGGCTTCCAGCGAGCGTTCAAGTTTTTTGAGCTGAACCTGCGCCTGGAAGGCTATCGCGAATGGAACTGGGAACTGCGCCGGATGAACGAACGCCAGCATCTGGCGGCGGCAGAGTTTGCGCGGCAGAAGAACGTGCTCGACCGCATGGTGAACACGTCCGATCGCACCAAGGCGGAACATGATTTCACGCAGCGTTTCCCTTCGCCGTTCCGCGACATCATGCATGCAACCACGCAGCCGCTCGGACTCGATATGGCCTGGGTGTACGGCTTGATCCGGCAGGAGTCGCGCTTCGTGCAGCATGCGCGCTCGCATGTCGGCGCCTCTGGGCTGATGCAGATCATGCCGGCAACTGCAAAGTTTGTTGCGCGCAAAATTGGCCTTGGGAATTTCTCGCAAGGACAGGTCAATGACATCAACACCAATATCCTGCTCGGCACCAATTATTTGAACATGGTGCTGCAAGACCTCGACGGTTCGCAGGCGATGGCTACGGCTGCGTATAACGCCGGCCCGGGCCGGCCCCGTGCCTGGCGTTCGACATTGAATGGCGCGGTGGAAGGCGCGATTTTCGCCGAGACCATTCCGTTTACTGAAACGCGCGACTATGTGAAAAAAGTGCTGTCTAATGCAACGTACTATGCAGCACTGTTCGAGAGCAAGCCGCAGTCGCTGAAGGCGCGGCTGGGCACGGTGGCACCGAAAGGGTTCGCTCCCAGCGAGCTGCCCTGATGCCCGGATGGCGGGCATGGTGAAGCCATGTCCGCCCGGCGGTTTGCTCCTTTGCGAAGTTCGAAGCGGGAGCGACGCCATGCCATATCGTTCTATCCTCATTCTTGGCGGCACCGGATTCATCGGCGGCCATGTCATTGCGAAGCTGGCCGATTCCGGCTGCCTTGTGACCGTAGCAACCCGTCGCCGCGCGCACGCGGAGCACCTGCTGCCGCTGCCGGTGGTAGATGAGGTAATCGAAACCAATGTGCACGACGATGCCGAGCTCGACAGGCTGGTGCAGGGCAAGAATGCGGTCATCAATCTGGTCGGCATCCTGCATGGAAAGCGCGCGGCGGAAGGCGAGTCTTACGGGCCGGATTTCGCGAAAGCGCATGTGGATCTGCCAAGGAGAATCGTCGCCGCCTGCGCCAGGCATGGCGTGCATCGATACCTGCACATGAGCGCACTCGGCGCCGACCGCAACGGGCCGTCGATGTACCAGCGTTCCAAGGCCGATGGCGAAGCGGCCGCGTTTTCCAATCCAGCTGTCGGTACAACCGTGTTCCGCCCCTCGGTCGTGTTCGGGGATCAAGACCATTTCCTCAACCTCTTCGCTTCGCTGCAAAAGATGCTGCCGTTCATGCTTCTGGCGCGCGCGGATGCGAAATTCCAGCCGGTGTATGTGGAAGACGTCGCGCAGGCCTTCGTCAATGCGCTGTATGACGACAGCACCATCGGCAAGACATACGAACTGGCCGGGCCGAAGGTCTATACGTTGCGTGAACTGGTGCAGCTTGCCGGCGCGTTTTCCGGCCATCGCCGGCCGGTAATCGGGTTGCCGGATACGCTGGCCCGGGTACAGGCATTCTTCCTTGAACACATGCCGGGAGAACCGGTGATAACGCAAGACAATCTCGATTCGATGCGGGTGGATAACGTCTCGCGCACATCGATGGAAGAGCAGCTTGGCATCACGCCGACCGCGCTCGAAGCGGTCGCGCCGTATTATCTGCAGGGCCAGCGTCATCCGCATTCCGGCGTGAACTCGGTGCATGTGCGGCGCTGAAGCCATGCCGGGCGACAGTGCCAGTTTGGCAAAGTCGGCCAAAAAGCTTTATCCTCAATCGTTGCCGCGCAACCGACGGCGTTTAATTGGGCAGCACCTATGCAAAGTACAGAACTCGACCCGACACTTTCCCAGACCCTGAATACCGCCGGCAAGGCCGGTCTGAAGCTCGTTATTGCCAACAAGAATTACTCGTCATGGTCTATGCGTCCGTGGCTGGTGATGACCGCATTCGACATCCCATTCGAGGAAGTCCGCATTCCGCTTGCCCAGCCGGATACCTCGATGCGCATTGCGCAGTATTCGGCAGCGGGCAAGGTGCCGGTGCTGATCGCCGGCGAGACGACGATCTGGGATTCGCTGGCGATCTGCGAGTATCTGGCGGAACAGTTCCCGGACAAGGGCATGTGGCCCCATGACGTGGCGGCGCGTGCGATGGCGCGCTCGATCTGCGCGGAGATGCATTCCGGTTTCACCGAGCTGCGCACCGCGATGTCGATGAACATCCGCGCCAGTTTTCCCGGCAAGGGCCGCACGCCCGGCGCGCAGAACGATATCGCGCGCATCTGCGAAATCTGGGAAAACTGCCTTGCGCGCTTCGGGCGGCATGAATTCCTGTTCGGCGAATTCTCGATCGCGGACGCGTTTTACGCACCGGTCGTGATGCGCTTTCGCACCTACGGCGTGTGGCTGCCGCCGGTGCTGCAGGCCTATGTTGACCGCGTGGTTTCCCATCCCGCCGTGGCGCGGTGGATCAGCGAGGCGCTGGCGGAAACCGAGCGCATCGACAAGTACGAGATACAGCCGGACTGAGCAAGGCTTTCATGAAAACCTATGTGGTCGGCGGCGCGGTCCGCGACGCGTTGCTTGGGCTGCCGGTACAGGATCATGATCATGTGGTGGTCGGCGCCACGCCGCAGCAGATGGTCGCGCGCGGCTTCACGCCGGTCGGCAAGGACTTTCCGGTTTTCCTGCATCCGGTCACGCACGAGGAATACGCACTCGCGCGCACCGAGCGCAAGACCGCGCCCGGCTACAAGGGCTTTCATTTCCATGCGGCGCCGGATGTGACGCTGGAGCAGGATCTGGTGCGGCGCGACCTGACCATCAATGCGATGGCGCAGGACGAGGGCGGCGCCATCGTCGATCCGTTCGGCGGGCGGCGGGATCTACAGGCGCGTGTTTTTCGCCATGTGTCCGAGGCATTCGCGGAAGACCCGGTGCGCATCCTGCGCGTCGCCCGCTTTGCCGCGCGCTTTACCGACTTTACCGTGGCGCCGGAAACCAGTGCATTGATGCGCTCCATGGTGGTGGCCGGCGAAGTCGATGCGCTGGTGCCGGAGCGGGTCTGGCAGGAGCTGGCGCGCGGGCTGATGGAGGCAAAGCCGTCGCGCATGTTCGAGGTGCTGCGTGGATGCGGTGCGCTCGCGCGCATCCTGCCGGAGCTCGATGCGCTATGGGGCGTGCCGCAGCCGGCGCAGCATCATCCGGAAATCGATACCGGCGTGCATGTGATGATGGTGATCGACCATGCTGCCCGGCGCAGACTCGACTTGCCGGTCCGCTGCGCGGCGCTGATGCACGACCTGGGCAAAGGCATGACGCCGCAGGAGGAATGGCCGAAGCATCACGGGCATGAGGCACGCGGCGTGCAGCTGGTGGAGCAGGTATGCAAGCGCCTGAAGATTCCCAACGATTGCCGTGATCTGGCGGTAATGACGGCGCGCGAACACGGCAACGTCAGCCGCGCGCTGGAACTGCGGCCGAACACGATTGTTTCGCTGCTTGAGCGCTGCGACGCGTTCCGCAAGCCGCAACGCTTCATCGACATGCTGCGCGCATCGGAATGCGACCATCGCGGACGAACCGGTTTCGATGAAAAGCCGTTTCCGCAGGCGGCGCATCTGGAGACTGCGCTGCATGCTGTGCAGGGCGTGAATGCCGGCGAGGTGGCGAGGCAGCATGCCGGCGCGCCGCAGCGCATCGCGGAGGCGGTGCATGCGGCGCGGGTGGCTGCGGTGAGAGCGGTGATCGGCGAGGCGATGCCGGAAGCCTGATCGGGCTCTTTTCAGAGCCGGTTCGCAAACCGTCGCGAGCGGTCCGAGTTTGGCCAGAGAAGCGCAGTCGTACGTGAGGTACGACGAGCATCGCAAGGCCGAAATTGGGCCGCGCAGTAGGTTTCAAACCGGCTCTCAGCGCATGAAGCGCCCGTCCTTGCCGATCATCGTCAGCTCGACGAATTCACTGCCGGTATGGTCGTCCGGCCCGTACGTCACCATCAGGCCGCCGAAATCGACGCGGCGCATCGATTCCATCGCACGCAGGAAGCCTTCGCGCGTGAGCTTTGGTCCGGCACGGCGCAATCCCTCGACCATCACCTTCGCATTGACGAAGCCTTCCATCGCCGCATAGGAGATCGTTGTGCCGCTGGCCTTGGCGGCCTGCGCGAATTCCTGTCCGAGCTGGGTGCTCAGCAGGTGCGGCGCGGGTGTGATCTGCGTCACGATCACGCCGGTGCCGGCCGGTCCAATGTCCTTGACGAAGGATTCCGATGAATTGTTCGACATCGTCATGATCTGCATCCGGCCGCCCTGCGCGCGGATAGCCTTGATCACTTCCGCCGTATTCTTGGCCGAGCTGACGATGACCAGTGCGGCGGGATTGGTCTTGATCACTTCCGCCGCTGCAGCGTTGTAGTCCGGCTTGACGCGGGCGAATTTGGTGATTGCCACCGGCGCCAGCTGGCGGGCGGCCATGCCTTTCTTGAAGCCTTCGAGGCCATCATTGCCGAAGGCGTCATCCACATGCAGCAAGCCGATGGCGGTGATCCCGATCGTGGAAAAATGCTCGATCGCCTTGATCACCTCATCCTGATATTTGGCGCGGATGTTGAACAGCAGCCGGTGCGCCGGCTCATGGAATATGGCGGCACCGGTGCTGGGTGCGACCAGCGGGACGTTGTTTGCTTCGATCAGCGGCAGGATGCCCTGCGTATGCGGCGTGCCGCGTCCCTGAAACAGCGCGAAGACCCGCTCCTTCTTGATCAGCGTTTCCGCGTTCGCCAGCGTCAGCGCCGGATCGAACTTGTCGTCCATGACGATCATCTCGATCTTGCGTCCGTGGACGCCGCCGCGCTTGTTGACAGCATTGAAATACGCATTTGCGCCCTCGTTCATTTCCTTGACGGGGCCGGCCACGGTGCCGGTGACGCCGACGGTCTGGCCGAGCAGAATGGTGCTGTCGGTAACACCGACCTCGGCAGAGGCAGATTGCGCCGCACCAATAAACAAGAGGGCAGCCAGTAATTTACGTAATATCATTGCGCTGAAATTCCTTGGGGAAACATTGCTCGCGCATTGTTGGCTCCGGTTAACGGCGGGTGCAATTGTGGGTTTTACGTAACACCTAGATCAAGTAAGTGATTAACATGCATTGATTCTGGTCAGTTAATGTGCATCTATTTCCCATGCTTCATCGCCTTACGAATACATCGCTTAAAATGAATTTGTGCGCCGCACAATTAGTCGGCAATTTATAGGATTCCGCTATGAAATCGACCGAACTGGGAGGGCTGACGCCTTCGACGCCGGAAACGGGTAAGGAACAGCACGAGAACGAAAAGCCGACCGTTCGCGTCAAGGAACTGTCGGAGCGTGACCGCCGCCGGCTGTTGAATCACTTCCTCGCGCTCGACGACAGCGACCGGCTGCTGCGTTTCGGTTCCGTCCTGCCGGATGAACTGATCACCCGCTATGTGCAGATGCTGGATTTTTCGCGCGATACCGTGTTCGGCGTGTATGACGACAATCTGGCGCTGCTCGGCGTCGGCCACCTGGCGTTTGCGCCGCGCGAAGCCTTGCCGGTCTTGAGTGATGCGACGGTCAAGTCGCGCATTGCCGAATTCGGCGTGTCCGTCTCGGCCAGCGCGCGCGGCATGGGCATCGGCTCGAAACTGTTCGAGCGCGCGGCGATCCATTGCCGCAACGAGGATGTGGATACGCTGTACATGCACTGCCTGTCGTCGAACCAGGCGATGATCCACATTGCGAAGAAGGCGGGCATGGAAATTCACCGCGACTATGGCGAAGCCGATGCCTATCTGAAGCTGACGCCGGCCAGTCCCGGCACCATGCTGGCCGAGGCGGTGGCGGAGCAGTTCGCATCGCTCGACTACACGCTGAAGGCCAATACCAAGGCGGCGCGCAAGCTGCTCAGGCGGCTGCCGGGCATGAAGGGGAAATAGGCTACACCAGCGGCAGTGCGGTCGTGTCCTTGATCCGCTGCAGCGCAAAGCTGGACTTCACATCGAGCACCGCCGGGTGCTTCAGCAGCGTATCCATCATGAAGTGCGAGAAGTGCTCCATGTCTTCCACATGCACCCGCAATAGATAATCCATCTCGCCGGTCATCGCATAGCAGGCGACCACTTCCGGCCAGTTCGCGACTGACGCTGCGAAGTCGGCGCGAGAAGCGCGCGCTCCGGGCGGCGCGGCATCGTTGTGCTTTTCCAGTCGCACATTCACATACGCAAGCAATCCCAGCCCGATCTTGTCCGGATCGAGCAGCGCCACATACTGGCGGATCACGCCCGACTCTTCCAGATGGCGGATGCGTCGCAGGCAGGGCGACGGCGACAGGCTGACGCGTTCTGCGATGTCCTGGTTCGACAGGCGCCCGTCTTCCTGCAGGATCGCCAGAATCTTGCGGTCGGTTTTGTCGAGACTGACTTTTGACATGGTTCACCGGTTCGAAAAAGGTATCAGCAATATTATTGCCAAATTATTCAAATCCTGCGCAGCAATGGCAATTTAATGTCTCCTCTCCTTACCTATACTGTATTGAGATATTTATTAAAAAACAGATAAGGAGACAAGCATGGATTTTCAGCCGTGGGACAACCCCATGGGCACGGACGGCTTCGAGTTCATCGAGTACGCCGCCCCCGACCCCAAGGCACTGGGCGCATTGTTCGAGCAAATGGGCTTTGCCGCGATCGCTCGGCACCGGCACAAGGATGTGACGCTGTACCGGCAGGGCGAGATCAATTTCATCATCAATGCCGAACAGGATTCGTTCGCGCAGCGCTTCGCGCGCCTGCACGGCCCGTCGATCTGCGCAATCGCATTGCGCGTGAAGGACGCGGCTTATGCGTACAAGCGCGCGCTCGAACTTGGCGCGTGGGGCTTCGACAACAAGACCGGCCCGATGGAACTCAACATCCCGGCGATCAAGGGCATCGGCGATTCGCTGATCTACTTCGTTGATCGCTGGCGCGGCAAGGAAGGCGCTTCGGGAACAATCGGCGACATCAGCATCTACGATGTCGATTTCGTCGCGATTCCGGGTGCGCAAGCGAACCCGAAAGGCAACGGACTGACCTATATCGACCACCTGACGCACAACGTGCACCGTGGTCGCATGAAGGAATGGGCCGAGTTCTACGAGCGGTTGTTCAACTTCCGTGAGATCCGCTATTTCGACATCGAAGGCAAGCTGACCGGCCTGAAGTCGAAGGCGATGACTTCTCCTTGCGGCAAGATTCGCATCCCGATCAACGAATCGTCCGACGACAAGTCGCAGATTGCCGAATACCTCGACCTGTACCATGGCGAGGGCATCCAGCACATCGCGCTCGGCACTGATGATATTTATGCGACGGTTGAGCAGATGAAGGCAAACCGGGTAGCGTTCCAGGACACCATCGACACCTACTACGACCTGGTCGATAAGCGCCTGCCGCAACATGGTGAACGCCTCGACGACCTGCGCCGCCTGCGCATTCTGATCGATGGCAACAGCAACGCGAGCCGGCGCGAACTGCTGCTGCAGATTTTCACGCAGACGGTGATCGGGCCGATTTTCTTCGAGATCATCCAGCGCAAGGGCGACCAGGGTTTCGGCGAGGGCAATTTCCGCGCGCTGTTCGAATCGATCGAGCTGGATCAGATCAGGCGCGGCGTGTTGAAAGATGACCAGGTCTCCGCTTAAGGAGCATCAGCATGAATACCACGGTCGATCAGGCGGATTTCTTCAGGACCCTGCAAGAGAAATCCGACGGCGGCAAGCTGCGCGGCGACTATAGCGGTTGTGATGAGCATTACGTCGTCAAGCAGGACTGTTCGGCTTATACGTCGGAGCAGCACGCGTTATGGCGCAGGCTGTACCAGCGGCAGGAAAAGCTGCTGCACGGCCGCGCCTGCGACATCTTCATCGACAGCCTGGCAAAGCTCGATGCGGCCAATGAAATTCCAAGTCTCGAGCGCACCACCGAAGCACTGCACAAGGCGACCGGCTGGGAACTGGTTGCGGTGCCGGGGCTGGTGCCGGACCTGACCTTCTTCGAGCATCTGGCGAACCGCCGCTTCCCGGTTACCGTCTGGCTGCGCGAGCCGCATGAATTCGACTACATCGTCGAACCGGATATCTTCCACGACTTTTTCGGGCATGTGCCCTTGCTGTTCAATCCGGTCTTCGCCGACTATTTGCAGCAGTATGGAAAGGGCGGCCTGAAGGCGCTGGAACTGGATGCGCTGAAGTATCTTGCGCGGCTATACTGGTACACCGTGGAATTCGGCCTGATTCAAACACCGCAGGGCTTGCGCGTCTATGGCGCAGGCATTCTCTCATCGGGCGGCGAGATCGGATATTGCCTCACCAGCCCGCATCCGAAGCGTATTGTGCTGGATATCGAGCGCACGATGCGCACCCTGTACAAGATCGACTCGTATCAGGAAACCTATTTCGTGATACGCAACTTCCAGCAATTGTTCGACGAGACGGCACCGGACTTTGCGCCGCTGTATGCACGCCTGAGTACGCAGGCAGCGCTGCCGGCAGACAGCCTGCTGCCGGGAGAGGTGAATATCAGCTCGACAGCCGATGGCGGATCAGTCCGCGAATCTCATTGCGCGTGATCCGGCCGTCCTTGTCCGCATCCAGCCGCTCGAACTGGGCGACGACCCGATCCATTCGTGCGTCTTCTGCTTCCGTTTTGCTCAGTGCATTGTCTCCATCCTTGTCGGCGGATTTGAAGAGCTGGTCAAACTTCGCGAGATAACCCGGGGACTTTGTCTTCGGCGGTTCTTCAACGGGCGACTGCGCAATGGCCCATCCCGTACCGAGCAAGGCGCCAGTGAGCATGAAAGGGAGTATCGATTGCATGGCGGATTCCGGAAATCTGAGGAAACGATGCTTTACTGTATGCAACACTTTTTTGTTTCGCCAAGGCATTTACGCCTTGTTACACGGGCGCCCATGCTGCGCCGTGCATTGAGGGGAAGCTGCCTGTATGTTAAGGTGCAGGCGTCAATACAAGAGACGGCAAGCTCACAAGGCATGTCAGTTTGACAGCGAAAAGAGTCTGTTTTGGTCCATAACAGGCTCTCGCATCCAAAGACAAAATTTTTGGCCTGGAGACTGAATGAACGCACCCCTGACTTCCGGTCAGCGCCTGCTGCTGGAAAACATTTCCCTCGACGATAAATTCACGCTGGAGCGCGGACGCGCATTCATCACCGGCACGCAGGCGTTGATCCGTCTGCCGATGATGCAGCGGCAGCGCGACGTCGCCGCTGGCCTGAATACCGCCGGCTACATCACCGGCTATCGCGGCTCGCCGCTGGGCAGCGTCGATATGACGGCGATGAAGGCGAAGAAGCATCTCGACGCGCATCACGTCAAGTTCCATCCCGGCATGAATGAAGACTTGGCCGCGACCACGGTGTGGGGCACGCAGCAGGTCAACCTGTTCCCGGGCGCGAATTACGATGGCGTGTTCTCGATGTGGTACGGCAAGGGGCCGGGCGTCGATCGCTGCGGCGACGTGTTCAAGCATGCGAACATGGCCGGCACATCGCAGCACGGCGGCGTGCTGGTGCTGGCCGGCGACGACCATGCGGCGAAGTCCTCGACCACCGCGCACCAGAGCGAGCACATCCTGAAAGCCTGCGGCATCCCGGTGCTGTATCCGTCGTCGGTGCAGGAATATCTCGACTACGGCCTGCACGGCTGGGCGATGAGTCGCTACACCGGCTTGTGGGTGGCGATGAAGTGCGTGACCGATATCGTCGAATCCGGCGCGTCGGTCGAGCTCGATCCCAAACGCGTGCAGATCGTCCTTCCGACAGATTTCGAGCTGCCGCCGGGCGGCTTGAATATCCGTTATCCGGATGCGGTGCTGGAGCAGGAAGCGCGGATGAACAATTACAAGTGGTATGCGGCGCTCGCCTATGTGCGTGCCAACCACCTGAACAAGATCATCTGGGATAGCCCGCATGCGCGCATCGGCATCATCACTGCCGGCAAGTCCTACCTCGACACGCGGCAGGCATTGGCCGACCTCGGCATCGACGAGAGCGTCGCGAAGGACATCGGCATCCGCCTCTACAAGATCGGCATGACCTGGCCGCTGGAAGCGGAAGGCGTGCGCGCATTTGCGCAAGGGCTGGATGAGATCATTGTGGTCGAGGAGAAGCGCCAGATCCTCGAATACCAGCTGAAGGAAGAACTGTACAACTGGCGCGACGACGTACGTCCGCGCGTGGTCGGCAAGTTCGACGATACCGGCGAGTGGAGCGGCAACCATCGCAAGGGCCATGGCAACTGGCTGCTGCCGGCGACCTATGAACTGAACCCGGCGCAGATCGCACGCGCGATCGCCACTCGTATCTCTAAATACTTTGCCGGTCATCCGATCGAGCAGCGCGTGAAGGAACGCATCGCCTACCTCGAAGCGAAAGAAGCGGTGCTCAAGGTCGGCAGCGCCAAGCCTGATCCGACCAAGGACCGTACTCCGTTCTTTTGCTCCGGCTGTCCGCACAACACATCGACGAATGTGCCGGAAGGCAGTCGCGCACTCGCAGGCATCGGCTGCCATTACATGGTGCTGTGGATGGACCGCAAGACCTCGACCTTCACCCACATGGGCGCCGAGGGCGTGACCTGGGTCGGCCATGCACCGTTCACCAGCGAGCAGCATGTGTTCGCCAATCTCGGCGACGGCACCTATTTCCATTCTGGCCTGCTCGCGATCCGCGCGGCGGTCGCTGGCAAGGTCAACATGACCTACAAGATTTTATACAACGACGCGGTCGCGATGACGGGCGGCCAGCATGTCGATGGCCCGCTCGATCCCGCAATGATTTCGCGCCAGATCGCTGCCGAAGGCGTGAACCCGATCGTGGTCGTCACCGACGATCCGGGAAAATATCCGGCTGG
>JAEZVM010000419.1 GCA_023420795.1 Pseudomonadota bacterium | reverse complement strand
GAACTTGGCATTGCGATTCTTGATGAAGCTGGTTTGTTACGTTTATTGGAGGAAAAATGACAAAGATAAGAAAAGCAGTTTTCCCGGTCGCCGGCCTGGGCAGCCGCTTCTTGCCTGCCACTAAGGCGCAACCGAAGGAGATGCTGCCGGTTGTCGATAAGCCCCTGATTCAGTATGCGGTGGAGGAAGCGGTTGCCGCCGGCATTACCGATATGGTCTTCATTACTGGCCGCAACAAGCGGGCAATCGAAGATCATTTCGATACGGCGTATGAATTGGAATCCGAACTGGAAGCTTCTGGTAAAACCGCCTTGCTGGATCTGGTGCGCAATGCCATCCCAAAAAATATCAACTGCATCTATATCCGCCAGTCTGCTCCCTTGGGCTTGGGGCATGCAGTGCTGTGCGCGCGCCCGGTCATCGGCGATGACCCATTTGCGGTGCTGCTGGCCGACGATTTGATGGACGTAGATGCCGGACAGACTCCCGTTCTGGCCCAGATGACCGAGCTCTATGAACGCGAAGAAGCAAGCCTGCTGGCAGTGCAGGAAGTGCCACGCGCGGAAACCCGGCAGTACGGTATCGTCAGCGCCACTCCGTACAAGTCTGCGCTTGCCCGCGTGGATAGCATCGTTGAGAAACCGGCCCCTGATGTGGCGCCTTCGACGCTTGCAGTGGTCGGACGCTATGTGTTGAGCAACCGGATATTCGATTGCCTCGAAGGTATCGGCAAGGGTGCCGGCGGAGAAATCCAACTGACTGATGGCATTGCTGCGCTGATGCAGCACGAGCAGGTGCTGGCATATCAGTACGCGGGGCGTCGCTTCGACTGCGGCTCGAAACTTGGATATTTGCAGGCCACCGTCGCCATGGGACTGAAGCACCCGGATATGGGAGCGGCATTCGCAAAATACCTTGATCAAGTGAGATGACTGTCAGGGAAATCTTGAAAATGGGCGATGCGCGGCTGCTGCGTCAGGCGGAACCAGTCGCGCAGCTTGATACGCCCGAGCTGCATGCATTGATCGAGGATATGTTCGATACCATGCATGCCGCCAATGGCGCCGGCCTCGCTGCGCCGCAAATCGGTGTCAACCTGCAGCTCGTCCTTTTCGGCTTCAAGCACAATCCGCGTTATCCGGATGCGCCACCGGTCCCGGAAACGGTGTTGATTAATCCTGTCCTGACGCCGCTGTCGGACGACATGGAAGAGGGCTGGGAGGGCTGCCTGTCAGTGCCTGGGCTGCGCGGCATGGTGCCGCGCTGGACCAGACTGCGGTACGCCGGCGTGGATCAATTCGGCAAGCCGATCAGTCGCGATGTTGAAGGCTTTCATGCGCGTGTGGTCCAGCATGAGTGCGATCACCTCGCAGGCATTCTTTATCCGATGCGGATCAAGGATTTTTCGCGCTTCGGATTCATGGATGTGCTGTTTCCCGAGTTGGATGCCGGTCAAGACGATTGAAACTGTCTTAAAAGTGCTCGTCCGCAGCCAGATATCGCCACTGTCCGGTCGGCAGGTTGCCCAGTTTCACGCGGCCGATGCGTACGCGCTTCAGTCCAACTACTTTGAGCCCGACTGCTTCGCACATTCTCCGAATTTGCCTCTTCTTCCCTTCGCGCAGGATGAAGCTCAGCTGATCATCGTTCTGCCAGCGCACCTTTGCCGGCAACAGCTTTTTGCCATCCAGTGACAGGCCGTGATTCAGCAGTTTCAGGTCCGCTTCTGGCAACTTGCCCGGCTTCGTGTACTGCACGCGCACCAGGTATTCCTTTTCGATGGAAGTATCTTCACCGATCAGCTGCTTGGCAATACGCCCGTCCTGGGTCAGTACCAAGAGGCCGACAGAATCGATATCGAGCCGGCCAGCCGGTACAAGGCTGCGTAGCTGGCTCGGATGAAATTGCATCGGCGCCTTGTCTTCTTTCCAGCGGCTGCCGGGATTGATCAGTGTGACAGCCGGCTTGTAGCCGTCTTCAGCCTGGCCGCTGACATAACCCATCGGCTTGTTGATAAGGATGGTGACCCGGCGGGCCTGCTGTGCGCTTGCTTCGCGCTCGATGGTGATGCGCTGGCTGGGCATGACCTTGCTGCCGAGCTCGGACACGGTCACGCCATCGACACGGACCCAGCCGCGCTCGATCCATTCATCGGCTTCGCGCCGCGAGCACAGGCCAAGTTCCGACATGCGTTTGGATAGGCGAACGGGTTCTGTCATGTGGAAAATGTCGTAAATAAAGAGTGGGTTATACGCGCAGCGCTTCCAGCAGATCCGTCTCCAACTGGATCTGGCTGCGCGGATTGTTCAGTACCGGACCATCCACCAGGAACACGTCTTCAACGCGCTCGCCCAATGTCATGATCTTCGCGGTATGCAGATTGACCTTGTAATTCGCCAGTACATTCGCGATCGAATACAACAGGCCATTGCGGTCGTTGGCCGATACCGAGAGCAGGTAATACTGCCCGCGCTCATCGGGGCGAAGATCGACGGTTGGCGTGATCGGGAAGGTGCGCGACAGGCGGGACAGGCGGCCTTTGGTTGGCGGCGGCAATGCCGCACGCGATTCGAGCAGCTCCGTCAGTTCATGCTCGATCAGGCTGATGATGTCGCGATAGTTGTGCGCAAATGCCGGCTCGGTGACGAGGAAGGTATCCAGCGCGTAACCGTGTTTGGTGGTGTGGATTTTCGCGTCGAGAATGCTGAAGTTCTTGCGGTCGAAGTAACTGCAGATTCGCGCAAACAGGTCGGGCTGGTCCTTCACATAAACAGCGACCTGCACTCCTTCTCCTATCGGTGCAAGTCGGCACTTCACGACCGGCTTTTCGCTGTCGCTCTTGTTGTAGAGCGCGCGTGTTTGCCAGGCAATATCGGCTGCATCATGGCGCAGGAAATAGGCCACGTCCAGCTGCTGCCACAGGTGCTGATGCGCGTCCTCCGGCAGGCCATACAGCCGCAAGGTCTTCAGCGTCGCTTCCTGCCGGTTCTGCAGTTCGTGATCGGAAGATGGGTCTTCGCCACCGATGACACGCAGCGACATCCGGTACAGGTCTTCCAGCAGCTTCCCTTTCCAGGCATTCCAGACCTTCGGGCTGGTGCCGCGGATATCAGCCACGGTGAGCAAATAGAGTGCCGTGAGATGACGTTCATCCTTGACGAGGTTGACAAAATTCCGGATCACGTCAGGGTCGGACAAATCCTGTTTTTGCGCCACCAGCGACATCGACAAATGATGCTGAACCAGGAAAACGACCAGTTCCGTATCCTCGCGCGATAGGCCATGGTCCTTGCAGAATTTTCGTGCGTCGGCCATGCCGAGCAGGGAGTGATCACCGCCGCGCCCCTTGGCGATATCGTGAAACAGCGCCGCGATATACAGCAGCCAAGGCTGTGCGAAATTGGCCATCAGCTGGCTGCAGAACGGATATTCGTGCGCATGTTCGGTCATGGTGAAGCGCCGCACGTTGCGCACCACCATCAGGATGTGCTGATCGACCGTATAGACATGAAACAAGTCGTGCTGCATCTGGCCGATGATGCGTCGAAAATTCGGCAGATAGCGTCCCAAGATACTGGTCTGGTTCATGCCGCGCAGCGCGTGCGTGATGCCTTGTGGTGCCTGAAGAATTTGCAGAAACAACGAACGATTGGCCGGATCTCGTCTGAACTTGGCGTCGATTTTCAGGCGTGCGTGCCACAGGGCGCGCAAGGTTCGCGCTGTCATGCCCTTCAGGGACGAATGCTGTGCGATGAGCAGGAAGACTTCCAGCATCGCGGATGGCGTCGATTCGAAGGTATCGTCGTGTGCGATATCGATCAGGCCGTTGATCTCATTGAAACGTTCGTTGATCGGCTGCGGCGAGCCATGCCGGGGAAACAGCTGCGCTTCGATGTTCTGCAACAGGATGGTGTTGAGCTGGGTGACAGCCTTCGCCGCCCAGTAGTAATGCTGCATCAGATGCTCGCTGGCGCGCCGGGTTTCGCTTGTCCTGAATCCGAAGGATTCGGCGATAGGCGTCTGCACGTCGAATACCAGGCGGTCCTCGCGCCGTCCGGTGTAAATGTGAAGCCGGATCCGGATATCCTTGAACGCGCGTTCCTTCTGTAGCAGTTGCCGGGCTTCGGTCGATGTAATCAGGCCGCGCTCCGCCAGCTTGCGCCATGAATCGCCGAGACCAGCCGCTTTTGCAACCCAGAGAATCACCTGCAGATCGCGCAGGGCGCCCGGGCTTTCCTTGGAGTTCGGTTCGAGAGAGTTGGGCGTGTCTTCGTATTTGACATGCCGCTGCCGCATCTCCAGCGTCTTCG
>JAEZVM010000151.1 GCA_023420795.1 Pseudomonadota bacterium | reverse complement strand
CGATGCGCAATACCTGGCGATGGCCTGTGGCCTGTTCGGTGCGGCTGGTACGGCGGGCGCTCACGTGCCGGTGAGCGTGATCCGCGACAGCGCCGGGCTGGTGACACAGCGCGTGGTCGCGCACATCATCAACATCGCCTGCGAAATCGCGCAGCAGGGCATTGCCGATCCGATCGATATCGACCGCGCGGTCACGCTCGGCCTCGGCTATCCGCTCGGGCCGCTGGCCTGGGGCGACCAGCTCGGACCGAAAACGGTGCTCTTCATCCTGAAAAGCCTGGAGCAACAAACCGGCGACCCCCGCTACCGCCCGAGCCCGTGGCTGCAGCGTCGCGCATTGCTGGGTCTGTCGCTACACCACAAGGAGATTTGAACATGCTCGACGCCTATATCTATGATGGCCAGCGCACCCCGTTTGGCCGCCACGCCGGCGTGCTGGCACCGGTACGCCCGGACGACCTGGTCGCGGAAGTGATGCGCGCGCTGGTTGCCCGCAGCCCGTGGCAGGCGGACCAGATCGAGGATGTGATTCTCGGCGACACCAACCAGGCCGGAGAGGATTCGCGCAACGTCGCGCGCAATGCGCTGCTGGCCGCCGGGCTGCCGGTCACCGTGCCGGGTCAGACGGTCAACCGCCTGTGCGCTTCCGGCCTCGCTGCCATCGCAGATGTGGCGCGCGCGATCACCTGCGGCGAAGGTGAACTGTTCATCGCCGGCGGCGTCGAGAGCATGAGCCGCGCGCCGTTTGTCGTCGCCAAGTCGGAATCGCCGTTTTCCCGCGATTTCAAGGTATTCGACACCACCATCGGCGCACGCTTCCCGAATCCGAAAGTCACCGCGCAGTATGGCGCGGACACAATGCCGGAGACCGGCGACAACGTCGCGCAGCAATTCGGCATCACCCGCGAGCAGGCCGACGCCTTCGCGCTCGCCTCGCAAATGAAGTATCAAGCCGCGCTGCAGGACGGTTTCTTCGCCGGAGAGATTCATCCGATTTCCGTTCCGACCGGCCGCAAGACGCCGCCGGTGCTGATCGACAAGGACGAGCATCCGCGCGCCGAAACCACGGCCGCCAGCCTGGAAAAGCTGAGGCCGCTGTTCGAAGGCGGCGTGGTCACGGCGGGCAATGCATCCGGCATCAATGACGGCGCAGCCGCTCTGCTGATCGGTAGTCGCGCCGCCGGCGAGAAGGCCGGCAAGGCGCCGATGACGCGCATCCTGTCGGCTGCGGTCGCCGGCGTCGAGCCGCGCATCATGGGCGTCGGCCCGGTCAACGCGATCAAGAAGGCGCTGGCCCGCGCCAACCTGACGCTGGCCGACATGGACATCATCGAAATCAACGAAGCCTTCGCCAGCCAGGTGCTGAGCTGCCTGAAGCTGCTGGAAATCGACTTCAATGACCCGCGCGTGAACCCGAACGGCGGCGCGATTGCACTCGGTCATCCGCTCGGCGCGTCGGGTGCGCGCCTGGCCTTGACTGCGAGCCGCGAACTCGCGCGCCGCAATGGCCGTTATGCGGTGGTCAGCCTGTGCATCGGTGTCGGACAGGGGCTGGCAGTCGTTCTTGAAAGAGCTTAGAGCGGGTGAACTTTGTCATTCCGAGCGGAGCGAGGAATCTCAACAGTAGCCGCATGATCAGGCGTGAGATTCCTCACTCCGCTCGGAATGACAGGGTGGAGAGAGTTGTCGTGATCGCTCTTTTTGCCGCTCGAATTTTCGGGAATCCCGAAGGGGCAGCGGCAGTGCGGTCGCCTTCTTTTGGTTACTTTTCTTGGCGAGAAAAGAAAAGGTCGAAGCACTGCTTCGACGGCCGCCGGGCCGCCCCGGCTCCTCTCCCGCCTGCGGGAGAGGGGAGCACAGGCAGGAACACGAAATACATAAGAGGAACAAATGAACCTGAACTTCACTCCCGAAGAACTCGCCTTCCGCCAGGAAGTCCGCGAATTCGTCGCCACCCACCTCCCCCCCGACATCCAGCACAAGGTCATCAACGGCCTGATCCTGGACAGCACCGACTACACCCGCTGGCAGAAGATCCTGCACGCGAAGGGCTGGGGCGGCGTCGCCTGGAAGCCGGAATTCGGCGGCACCGGCTGGACCACCACGCAGCAGTACATCTTCGAAGAGGAATGCGCCGCCGCAGGCGCGCCGCGCATGATCCCGTTCGGCCTGAAGATGGTCGCGCCGGTCATCATGCAGTACGGCTCGTCGGCGCAGCAGCTACGCTTCCTGCCAAAGATCCTGTCGGCGGAAGAATGGTGGTGCCAGGGCTATTCCGAACCGGGCTCCGGCTCCGACCTCGCTTCAGTCAAGACGCGTGCCGTCCTCGAGGGGAATGAATACATCGTCAACGGCCAGAAGACCTGGACCACGCAGGGCCAGTACGCCGACTGGATCTTTTGTCTGGTGCGCACCGATACGGAAGCCAAGCCGCAGCGCGGCATTTCCTTCCTGCTGATCGACATGAAAACGCCAGGCATCACCGTGCGCCCGATCATCACGATGGACGGCGCGCATGAAGTCAACGAAGTCTGGTTCGAGAATGTGCGCGTGCCGGTCGAGAACCTCGTCGGCGAAGAGAACGCCGGCTGGACCTATGCGAAATTCCTGCTCGGCCATGAGCGCACTAACATCGCCGGCATCGGCATCGCCAAGCGCGAACTCGCGCGACTGAAGCGCATCGCGATACTGGAAACCAAGCACGGCAAGCCGCTCATCAAGGACCCTCTGTTGGCCTCAAAGATCGCGCAGGTGGAGATCGACCTGACCGCGCTGGAACTCACCAACCTGCGCGTGCTGTCTGCGGAAGCGGAACGCCGCGCGCCGGGGCCGGAAGCGTCAATCCTGAAGATCAAGGGTACCGAGATCCAGCAGGCGATCACCGAACTGCTGGTGCAGGCGGTCGGTCCGTATGCGCTGCCCCTGCGCCGCGAGGCGATGGCTGCCGGATATCAGGGCGATCCTGTCGGCCCGTTCTACGCGACGCCGCTGGTCGCCAACTACCTGAACATGCGCAAGCTGTCGATCTACGGCGGCTCCAATGAAATTCAAAAGAACATCATCTCCCAGATGATCCTGGGCCTGTAGGAGCACAAGAATGGACTTCACTTTCACCGAAGAACAGCAGATGCTGCTCGATACCACCCGTCGCTTCGTCGCGAAGGATTACGGTTTCGAGACACGCCGCCAGATCAAGGAAAAATCGCCGGAAGGCTTCAGCCGCGGTGCGTGGCAGTCACTGGCCGACATCGGCCTATTAACCCTGAACGTGCCGGAGGCCGACGGCGGCTTGGGCGGCAGCGCGATCGACACCATGCTGGTGATGAATGCGATCGGCGAAGGCCTGCTGCTGGAGCCGTATTTCGCCAGCGCGGTGCTCGCGACGAAAACGCTCGCCCTGCTCGGCAACGAGGCGCAGCGCGTGCAATGGCTACCCCTGCTTGCCGCCGGCGAAAAGATCGCGGTGCTCGCGCATGACGAACATGCAAGCCGTTTCGACCGTATGGCGATCGAGACCTGCGCATGGCCGGTCGGCGACGGCTATGTGCTCACCGGCCACAAGAGCGTGGTGGTGCACGGTGGTTCGGCCGACCTGCTGCTGGTTTCCGCGCGCATTGCACGAGCCGGCGAATCCGGCAGGCTCGCGGTATTTGCCGTGCCGCGCGATGCGCCCGGCCTGCGCCAAACAGCCTTCACCACCGTCGATGGCGTGCGCGCCGCCGAAGTGTGGCTAAACCAGGTATTCGTGCCCGCCGGCGCGCTGCTCGATGCGGCCGCCGACAGCGAGGCCGCGCTTGCCGACGTGCTCGACTTCGGTCTGGCCGCGATCTGCGCCGAAGCGGTGGGCGCGCTCGACAAATTGCTCGCCGCCACCGTCGAATATGCGCGCAACCGCAAGCAGTTCGGCCAGCCAATCGGCAAGTTCCAGGCGCTGCAGCACCGGATGGCCGACATGGTGTTGCATATCGAACAGGCCCGCTCGATGAGTTATCTCGCCGCAGTACGCTGCGCCGAAACCGATTTGGCGGCACGCCGGCGTGCCATGTCAGCAGCCAAGGTGGTGGTCGGCCAAGCATGCCGCTTCGTCGGCCAGCAGGCAGTGCAGTTGCATGGTGGCATGGGCGTCACTGACGAGCTGGACGTGAGCCACTACTTCAAGCGGCTGCTGGCCATCGAGATGCAATTCGGCAGCACCGATCATCACCTGGAAACCTACGCGAACCAGCTTGCTTGATCCCTTCCGGTTCTCCCTGCAACGGCAGGGAGAACGACATGCCGATGCGGCAGTCATAAGATAGATGCTGCCCTCCAACACGTCGACCGCGCAGCAGATGACCTGCTCTCTCACCGGATCCAACCGTGGCGGCATCGACACTGTCATCACCCAGCACCGGCCTTCGCACCCGGCACTCGCGCCTTGCGGCCGGCATTTTCCTCGGTCTTTTCCTTCTTGCCCTTGTTGCAGGATATCTCGTCTATCAACGCCTGGTAGAAGGCGAAGAGCAAAAGACCAAGATGGCGTTGAACAACATCGCCGATGTGCGTGCGGCAGCCGTGTCTTCATGGATGCTGGAAAGGTTGGCGGATACCGCCGTCTTTGGCAGCGGACAATTTCTCGGCGAAGCCATGCATGAATGGATCATGCAGGGCGGAAATGACATCCAGACAGAACAGCGAATACTGGAGCAGTTAAAGGCAATTAAATCCACTTATGGCTATCTGGATG
>JAEZVM010000337.1 GCA_023420795.1 Pseudomonadota bacterium | reverse complement strand
TGGAAAAGCCGCAAAGCCCGTGGATATCCGCCATGCCGTTCGTTTTTGTGCTTATCTGGAGCACGGGCTTCGTCGTTGCGAAATTCGGCCTGCCTTATGCGCCGCCGCTGACCTTCCTGCTGCTGCGCTTTTGCGGCGTGCTGGTGGCGCTGCTGCCGCTGGTGCTGCTGATGCGGGCACCCTGGCCGGTAGGGCGCATCCGGCATATTGCGGTGGCTGGCGTGCTGGTGCAGGCAGGTTATCTGGGCGGTGTCTGGTGCGCAATCAAGCTCGGCATGCCGGCCGGCCTGTCGGCACTGATCGTCGGCATGCAGCCGATCCTGACCGCCTTCGCCGCGCCACTGATTGGTGAATCGGTACGTGGACGCCAGTGGATTGGCCTGATGTTCGGTATCTGCGGCGTCGGGCTGGTAGTGACGAACAAGATTTCCCTGACCGGGTTGTCGTGGCCGAGCATCGCGCTGTGCATAATGGCTCTGCTGTCGATAACGTCGGGCACGCTGTACCAGAAGCGTTTTTGCCCGGCATTCGATTTGCGTACCGGCACCATCATCCAGTTCGCCGCATCCTTCGTGGTGACGCTGCCGTTCGCGATCGTGTTCGAAGACCTGACGCCCGGCCTGCATACCGTGCAGTGGACGCCGAACTTCATCGGCGCATTGTTATGGTCGGTGCTGGCCTTGTCGATCGGCGCGATCTTCCTGCTGTTCGCGCTGATCCGCAAGAGCGCCGCGACGCAGGTGAGCAGCCTGATGTATCTGACCCCGCCGACCACAGCGGTGATGGCGTGGCTCATGTTTGGGGAGGCGTTCAGCATTGTCGGCATGGCCGGCATGGTGCTGGCCGTCATTGGCGTGGCTCTTGTTGTGAGAAAGTGATTCATGCGGGCACAGGCAAGCAAGCGAAGCGACTACAAGCACTTCCATGCGATCACCACGCGCTGGATGGACAATGACGCCTACGGGCATGTGAACAACGTGGTCTATTACAGCTGGTTCGACACGGTCGTGAACCAGTTCCTGATCGCCAACGAGGCGCTCGACATCGAGCACAGCCCCGTGATCGGGCTGGTGATCGAAACCCAGTGCAATTACTTTGCCTCGGTGGCGTTCCCGGAACGCGTGACGGCAGGATTGCGGGTGGCGAAGCTGGGCAATTCCAGCGTGCGCTACGAGGTCGGCATCTTCCGCGAAGATGAAGAAAGTGCAGCAGCGCAAGGCCATTTCGTCCATGTGTATGTGGATCGCGAATCGCGCCGGCCGGCTGCCATTCCAGAAAAAATGCGCCTACTTTTGCAAACCATCGAAGTCAGACAGCCATGATCAATACACCCGAACAGAAAATCGTCGATGAGGCGATTACCTCGCGCCGCTCGATTCGTGCCTACCTGCCCAAGCCGGTCGCACGCGAAGACATCGAAGCCATTCTGGAGGTCGCCTCTCGCGCACCGTCCGGCACCAACACGCAGCCATGGAAAGTTTATGTGCTGACCGGCGCGACCAAGGAGCGCCTGTCCGCCGAAGTGCTGCGCGCGCATAACGATCCGGCACTCAGCAAGCTGCATACGGAGGAATATCACTACTACCCGGTCGAATGGGTATCGCCCTATATCGACCGGCGGCGCAAGGTTGGCTGGGACCTGTATTCCCTGCTCGGACTCAAGCGCGACAACAAGGCCGGCATGCATGCGCAGCATGGCCGCAACTATCGTTTCTTCGATGCGCCGGTCGGCATCATCTTCACCATCGACCGCATCATGAAGCAGGGCTCCTGGCTCGACTACGGGATGTTCCTGCAGAACATCATGATCGCGGCGCGCGCCCGCGGCCTAGATACCTGCCCGCAGGCGGCGTTCACGCAGTACCACAAGATCATCGGCGATGTATTGCAACTGCCGGAAAATGAGATGGTGGTGTGTGGCATGTCGCTCGGCTATGCCGATCCCGACAAGATCGAGAACACGCTGGTGACTGAACGCGAGCCGATCTCTTTGTTCACGAAATTCATCGACTGAGCCGCAAGCCCGGGCTCGGCCAATTCTCCTGCCCGGCGTGCCGCAGCATGCCGGGCTTTGTCTGTTCCAAACCCAAGGATTGAAAATGACTACACATCGTATCGCCGTCATTCCCGGCGACGGCATCGGCACGGAAGTGGTGCCGGAAGGCTTGCGTGTGCTTGACGCGGCAGCGCGCAAGTTCGGCATCGATCTCCAATGGGACCATTTCGACTTCGCTTCCTGCGACTACTACGCTAAACACGGCCAGATGATGCCGGGCGACTGGAAGGGCCGCATCGGCGGCCATGACGCGATCTTCTTCGGCGCGGTCGGCTGGCCGGACACGGTACCGGACCATATCTCGCTGTGGGGCTCGCTGCTCAAGTTCCGGCGCGAATTCGACCAGTACGTGAACCTGCGGCCGTGCCGCCTGATGCCGGGCGTCCCGTCGCCATTGGCCAACCGTAAGCCGGGCGACATCGATTTCTACGTGGTGCGCGAAAATACCGAAGGGGAGTATTCCTCGGTCGGCGGCAAGATGTACGAGGGCACCGAGCGCGAGGTCGTGTTCCAGGAAAGCGTATTCTCGCGCAAGGGCGTCGATCGCATCCTGAAGTTCGCCTTCGAGCTGGCGCAGCGTCGGCCGAAGAAGCACCTAACCTCGGCCACCAAGTCCAACGGCATCTCGATCACGATGCCGTACTGGGACGAGCGCGTCGAGAACATGGCGCAGTTCTATCCCGGCGTGCGATGGGACAAGTACCACATCGACATCCTGACCGCGCATTTCGTGCGTAACCCGGACCGGTTCGATGTGGTGGTCGCATCCAATCTGTTCGGCGACATCCTGTCCGATCTGGGCCCGGCCTGCACCGGCACAATTGCCATCGCGCCGTCGGCCAACATCAACCCGGAACGCCTGTATCCGTCATTGTTCGAGCCGGTGCATGGATCTGCTCCGGATATCGCCGGCAAGGGCATTGCCAATCCGATCGGTCAGATATGGTGTGGCGCGATGATGCTGGAGCATCTTGGTTATGCAGAAGCCGGAGCGGCAGTGCTGCAGTCGATCGAGAAAGTGCTGGAGGCCGGGCCGAAAAACGCGCCGCTGACGGCGGATATGGGGGGTACCGCGAGTACTGCCGACCTTGGGCGAGCGATTGCAGAAGCACTCTAGTCTTGAGCCGAAATCACTTGTTTTTATGACAGGAAACGACGTTTGCGAGGCATCAATTATCGGTAAGAAAATTGTTTAAATCCCTGCGCTAACTGCTTAATTTGCTTGCTGAATTTCACTATTTTGCTAGACTGCAAGATATAATGACTGCCTGCAAGAACAAATCAGGGAGGAGTGCCGATGTTAAAGTCCGCGCTAGGGATCTTCATTTCACTGTTGGTTTTGACCGTCGGCACTCCCGCGAGCCAGGCTTACGCGGCAACGGCAGCTAATAAGGCCTCCGCTAAAAAGCAGGCCGTTAAGAAATCCTCCGCCAAACGCAAGACCGCTACTGCGCGCCGCACCGGCAAAGCTGCCACAAAGGTGGCAAAGAAATCCGTGACGGCACGCACCGGAAAACAAGCAGAATACCGGCGCGTGACTTATACGCCCGCCGCGCCGGCACTGACCGCCGGCGACATGGCCGGCTTGCACATGACGCCCGATCCGCTGGACTTGAAGTCGAACGCCGCGCTGGTCATCGATCAGGCTACCTCTCAGGTCTTGTTCGAAAAGAACTCCAATATTGCACTGCCGATTGCTTCGCTGACCAAGCTGATGACCGCGCTGATCGTGGTCGAGGCACGCCAGAACATGGATGAAGTGCTTGAAGTGACGGCGGATGATATCGACCGCGAAAAGAACAGCAGTTCCCGTTTGCGCGTGGGTTCGCAAATGACGCGCGCCAACATGCTGCACATCGCGCTGATGAGTTCGGAAAATCGTGCCGCATCGGCGCTTGGCCGTCATTACCCGGGCGGCTTGTCTGCTTTCGTTGCAGCGATGAATGCGAAGGCCAAAGCGATTGGCATGAAGGACACGTATTTTGTCGATTCGACCGGCCTTTCCAGCCGCAATGTCGCCAGCGCGCGCGACCTTGCCCGGCTCGTGGCCGCGGCATCCCAGCATCCCGTGATCCGCGAGTATTCCACTGATACCAAATATGCGGTTGATGCTGGTCGTGGCTATCAGCTGAATTACATGAACTCCAACCGGCTGGTGATGAGCCCTGACTGGGAAATCGATCTGCAGAAGACCGGATACATTTCAGAAGCCGGACGTTGCCTGGTGATGCAGGCGCGCATCGAGGGCCGCCCGGTAGTGATGGTATTTCTCGATTCAAAAGGCAAGTACTCCCGCCTCGGAGATGCAAGCCGTATCCGGAAATGGATTGAGATATCCAAGCCGCAAGCCCTTACACTGACAGCCGCCACGCAAGGCTGAATTCGCCAAACCGTATTTGTGCGGTGCACATAAACGCAGTGCGCCGCACGCCCGCGCGGTGTTCCACTTTCCAGAGCGTTGTATCTTTCGCACTGCCGACATAGTTGCAGCCGTTGTCGTTTTTCTATGCTACATTGAACCTCCCGCCGGATATCGGTTATGGATTGTCGTGACAATATATGGCGCAGAAGTTGAGCCGCACACGAATTATCAGTAGCAGGTTCTGGTTGAAAGTATTACTGCTGATCGATTGGCGGCCCCAGGGACTTATGGCAAGCATTTAACTGCGTTTGCCGCAGGTCGTTGGAGGCCGCTTTTCTTTTTGAAAGCCTTCGAGAGCCAGTGTTTACGCCTAAAGTACTTCTCGTTAACGATGATGC
>JAEZVM010000249.1 GCA_023420795.1 Pseudomonadota bacterium | reverse complement strand
GTACTGGGCCGACCGGCTGGGCCTGCTGGTATGGGAAGAAATGCCTTCGTCATACCGCTTCACGCCGCTGGCGATCAACCGCATGGTGCGCGAGTGGAGCGAAGTCATCGAGCGCGATTACAGCCATCCCTGCATCATCGTCTGGGTGCCGTTCAACGAATCCTGGGGCGTGCCCAATCTCACCTCCATGCAGGCGCACCGCAACGCGGTGGAGGCGCTGTATCACCTGACGCGCACCTTTGATTCCACCCGCCCGGTGATCGGCAACGACGGCTGGGAGGCATCGGCAACTGATCTGCTCGGCATCCACGATTACGACGGCGATCCGGAGCGCGTGAAGGCGCGCTATGCACCGACCAACCAGCAAGACCTGTTCGACCGGCGCCGCCCAGGCGGGCGCATTCTCACGCTCGACGGCTATCCGCATCGCGGCCAGCCGATCATCCTTACCGAGTTCGGCGGTATCACTTATGCGAAGAAGCACGAAGCTGGCGTCAAGAGTGTCTGGGGCTATTCGATGGCTGGCAGCGACCAGGACTTCCTCGACAGCTATCGCAGGTTGCTCGAAGTGGTCAACGAAACGCAGATGTTCAGCGGTTTTTGCTACACGCAGTTCGCTGATACGTTCCAGGAAGCCAACGGTCTGCTGACGGCCGACCGCTCGCCCAAACTGCCGCTGGCGGAGATTTATGCCGCAACGCGCAATGTGAAGCCGAATGCGAAGCAGCAGTACGGGGTGTGAGACGAGGTGGGAGAAAAAGGGGGCTTGTCATTCCGAACGCGGTGAGGAATCTTATCTCACGCGACGCCGATGCAGCTGGAGATTCCTCACTGCGTTCGGAATGACAGGAAAAAGGGTTTCAGGAGTAAAGTCTTATTCCTGCTCAGCTCCGCAACACTTCTTGTACTTCTTCCCGCTGCCGCAAGGGCAGGGGTCATTGCGGCCCGTCTTTGGCGCATCGCGCTGCACCTGCTGCACCGCCGACTTCCGATGCGGCTGCCAGAAACGGTGTATGTGCGGAATTGCCGCTTCCATCTCCACCGCCAGCTTGTGGCGCTTGACCGGATCATCGACCAGCGCCATTTCCTCTTCCTCGATCTCTTCCGCGCCGAGCAGGTAGATCGGTCTCACCATCTCCGCGATATTGGATGACCAGATCGGCTCCCACGCATCCGCACGCAGGTTCATCGCTTCCCAGAATCCCCACGCCCACGCGTCGCCATCGAGCAGCGTGCGGCCCTCGAATTCATGCTCGCAGAACAGCGGCTCGAATTCCTTCGGCGCGACCTCGAACGTGATTGCAACCTCGTTCATAAATCGTGCGATCAGCGCGGTGATACGCTCCGCTTCCTTCGGTGACTTGAACTGCGGCCCTTTCTCGGCGGCCGAACCCCACACATGCGGCAGCCATTCGGCCATCAGAACCTCTTCAGGGCCGATCGCCAGCGCGGTCAGGAAGCCGTGCAGGGAATCCATCGTCATGCCGTCATCGGCGCAGCGGTCGGACAGCAGGAACTGGTCGAGTTCCTTGAATTCCTTGTCGGAGAGAGGTTCGTCGAGATGCATGGTGGAAAAGCCGTAAATGAAAATGGCGCTAGTGTAACCCGTCTGCTTCCGCCAATCCGAATACGGGAAGGGCTCGTACAATGACGGGCATGAATTCATCTTTTGCAAACCTTACACCCGACATCGTGCTTGATGCACTGGACAGCGTCGGCCTGACGGGTGACGGTCGCCTGCTTGCGCTGAACAGCTACGAGAACCGGGTCTATCAGATCGGCATGGAAGAGGGGCCGCCGGTGGTGGCCAAGTTCTATCGCCCGAACCGCTGGAGCGATGCGGCCATCCTGGAAGAGCATGCGTTCACGCAGGAACTCGCCGAACGGGAAATTCCCGTCGTGCCACCTTTGCCGCTTGCAGGGAACGGTACGTTGCACCGATTCGGTGGGTTCCGCTTCGCGGTCTTTCCCCGGCGGGGTGGACGCGCGCCGGAACTCGACGACAGTGCGACGCTGGAATGGTTGGGACGTTTCATCGGGCGCATTCATGCAGTCGGTGCAACGCAGCCGTTTCAGGCGCGACCGACTCTCAACATCACGAGCTTTGGCGAGGACCCGCGCGACTATCTGCTGTCGCATGGCTTCATTCCCGACGATCTGAATGAGGCATACCGCAGCGTGGTAGCGCAGGCGCTGGATGGCGTGCGGCGCTGTTATGACCGTGCGGGAGATGTATGTATGCTGTGGCTGCACGGCGATTGCCATGTCGGCAATGTGCTGTGGACCGATGGCGGGCCGCATTTCGTCGATTTCGACGACAGCCGCATGGGCCCGGCGGTGCAGGACTTGTGGATGCTGCTGTCCGGGGAGCGGCGCGACATGGTGCGGCAGCTGTCGGACCTGCTGGCGGGTTATGAGGATTTCGCCGAGTTCGATCCGCGCGAAGTGCACCTGATCGAGGCTTTGCGCACGCTGCGACTGATCCACTATTCGGCGTGGCTGGCGCTGCGCTGGGACGATCCGGCGTTTCCGGCGGCATTCCCGTGGTTTAACACGCAGCGCTACTGGCAGGACCGTATTCTCGAATTGCGCGAGCAGATCGCGCTGATGCAGGAGGCGCCGCTGCCGGTCTAGACGCGGGTCAGACTCTTTGTGCTGCCGCTGCGAGCGTATCCAGCTGTTCGATCACTTTGTCCACCGACGGATCGCTGTTCGCGATCAGCACGGCGCGTTCGATTGCGTCGTCGCGGCGCGATTTCGGAAAATACTGCAGCAGGTAATCCGCATTCTCGACACCGTGCTTGCCGCGCTCGTCGTCCCTGGCCAGCTTGCGCACATACCAGATCGCATAGCCGTTCGATTCCTCGCTGCAGTAGATTTCCACCGAATGGTGCGGACCCAGCGGATGCACGTCCGGATCGGTATGCCAGACGACTTTGCGCCACAGGTGATTCTTCTTTGTTTCGGGGATGGAATGCATGCGGATTCTCCAGATGTTCTCAGATGGGGCTTCTGTCTATTCTCTTGGTCAGAATGATCGATGTCGAGGTTTGCCGGACGCCGTCGATTGCGCCGATCTGGTCCAGCAGCCGGTCGAGCTCGCCGGTGGACTCGCAGCGCAGTGTCAGCATGTAATCGACCGGGCCGCTGACGGCGCACAGGGTTTCAACTTCCGGCGTGGTCTGCAGCAGCTTCATCAGCGCCGGCGCCTTGCGCGCGTCGATCGCGATGCCGACATAGGCGCGCACAGCCGGCTGATACAGCTCCTGATTGAGCCGCACGCCATAGCCGGCGATGACGCCACGCTTTTCCAGGCTGGCGATGCGGGCGATCGCCGTCGTGCGTGCAATCCCGGCCTGCCGGGCAATGGCGGAGACCGGCATGCGCGCATCGTCCATCAGCAGCGCGAGGATCTTGTTGTCGATGTCGTCGAGTACCGGCTTCATTGCGCACATTGTATTGATGCGTCGTCGTTCTGTAGCCAAATCATACATTGCGGCGACGGTTTCATCCCTGTTTTCTGACGCGCGGCGGGCATAGACTGATTGCATCCACCTATCGATGCAGTGGGGGCGCAATGAAAAAGCGATTGATCCTCATCGGTGCCGGCCGGATAGGCGAAGCGATCGCCAACTTGCTTTCGCATAGCGGCGACTATCGGCTGACGGTTGCCGATCATGATCCCGTGCGGCTTGCGCATGTGCAGGCGAAGGCGCTGCCGGATGTAACGACAGTCCATGCGGATATTGCAGATGCGCGAACCACGCTGGCTTTGATCGACGGGCATGAAGCCGTCCTGTCCGCGTCTCCCTGGTTCCTGACGCCGGTGATCGCCGCCACGGCGAAGCAGGCCGGTGCGCATTACTTCGATCTGACCGAGGATGTCGGAAACACCCGCATCGTCCGGCAGCTCGCCGAAGGCGCGGCTACCGCCTTCCTGCCGCAATGCGGGCTCGCGCCGGGTTTCATTTCGATTGCCGCGCATGAACTCGCGAACCGCTTCGATACGCTGCGTGACGTGCAATTGCGGGTGGGCGCCTTGCCGCTCTATCCGAACAATGCGCTGAAATACAACCTGACCTGGAGTACCGACGGCCTGATCAACGAATACTGCAATCCGTGCGAAGCAATCGTCGATGGCGAGCTGCGTGAAGTACAGCCACTGGAAGAGGTCGAGCATTTCTCACTGGATGGCGTTGCCTATGAAGCATTCAATACTTCCGGCGGCCTTGGCAGCCTGTGCGAGACGCTTGCGGGACGTGTGAGGAATCTCAATTACAAGACGGTGCGCTATCCGGGGCACAGGAATATCATCAAAGTGCTGCTGCGCGATCTTCATCTCGGCCAGCCGGAACGGCGTCCGATCCTGAAGCAAGTGCTGGAGGCGTCGATTCCCGGCACCCGGCAGGATGTGGTGCTGGCAGTGGCCAGCGTGTGCGGGATGCGCGGCGGCCGGCTGGAGCAGGAGACGTATGCGAAGAAGATCTATAGCCAGCAAGTGAATGGTGAACCGATGTCGGCAATCCAGATCGCCACGGCTGCCGGCATCTGCACGATGCTTGATCTGGTATTGCAGGGCAGACTGCCGGACAGGGGGCTGGTCCGACAGGAACAGGCAAGGCTCGAAGATTTTCTTTCCAACCGCTTCGGCAGTTTCTATAGCTGAGTTTCACGTTGCCTTCATGAAGGAGGAATGCGATGGAACCCGTGAACGACCTGCTTGCTTCCCTGGGTGCCGATCTGGTGCGCCACCACGGACGCGACCTTTGCTGCGTCTCGCCGATCAATGGCGAGACGCTGGCAACGATACATTCCGACACGCCGCATCTGGCAGGCGAAAAGGTCGCGCAGGCGCAGATCGCATTCGATCAATGGCGCAGCGTGCCGGCGCCGCGCCGCGGTGAACTGATTCGCCTGTTCGGCGAGGAGTTACGTCTGCACAAGCAGACGCTCGGCAAGCTGGTGACGCTGGAAACCGGCAAGATCCTGCAGGAAGGACTGGGCGAAGTGCAGGAAATGATCGATATCTGCGACTTCGCGGTCGGCTTGTCGCGCCAGTTGTACGGCCTGACGATCGCTTCCGAGCGGCCCGGCCACCGGATGATGGAGACCTGGCATCCCTTGGGCGTGATCGGCGTCATCTCCGCATTCAATTTTCCGGTCGCGGTCTGGTCGTGGAATGCGGCGCTGGCTTTTGTCTGTGGCAACAGCGTGGTATGGAAGCCGTCGGAAAAGACGCCGCTCTGCGCAATTGCGGTGCAGGCGCTGTTTTCCCGCGCGATGGAGCGCTTCGGCAGCGATGCGCCGCGGGGCTTGTCGGCGCTGATCATTGGCGGCCATGAACGC
>JAEZVM010000181.1 GCA_023420795.1 Pseudomonadota bacterium | reverse complement strand
CTCTTGTGAAGCGCCGGTCACCACGAAATCATCCGCGTATCGTATGACACCGACTTTCAGCTTCTTGGCCTTGGTGACGCCGAACTTTTTCTCAAGGTGTGATTGAAGTTCGGCTTCCAGACCATTCAGCGTCCAGTTGGCCAATGCAGGACTGATGATGCCGCCCTGCGGCGTTCCCGCTGTGGTTGCCAACAACTGCGCCCGGTCAACCACCCCGGATTTCAACCATTTTCTGAGGATCGTCTTGTCCATGCGGACATGTTCGATCAGCCAGTCATGATTGATGTTGTCGAAAAAGCCCTCGATGTCCGCATCCAACACCCATTGCGCCGAAACCTGCCGGCACGTCTGGAGAAAGATTTGAGACATCGCATCGGCCGTTGAGCGGTTTTTCCGGAACCCATACGAGTTCGGATCACTCACCGTTTCCAATGCCGGATCAAGCGCCAGCAGATACAACGCCTGCATGGCCCTGTCTCGCATGGTCGGGATGCCTAACGGGCGCTCCTTTCCATTCGGTTTCGGAATATAGACCCGCCGCAAGGGCAGCGGTCGATACCAACGCTTCTTCAACTGCGCAATTGCCGCAAACTTCTGCGACGGCGTGTCCCATAACTGCCGGTCCACACCTGCGGTACGTTTGCCTTGATTTTCGGTCACTCGTTTTACTGCCAGTGCTTTCGCACTGAACGAGCGGGTCAGCCACCGTTGCAGGGATTTCGCCCTGCGCCAGTCGCCTTCCTGTGTCGCCTTCGTTAAACGAATCTGCATGACTCTCACGTTCTTCTGAACGCGCCGCCAGTCAATAGCGGCCCATTCAGCAGGGACGTGCGAGGACGCAGAATCAAAGTGATGTACTTCGATTACTCTCATTGCTGTACCTCGTCGTAATGAAACCCGAAGGCACAGCTCTCCCCGAAGGGAAATCTGTTCCCTTCGGGAGATTGAAAATAACGACTTCGTCTATTCAGCCGTTAACGACTGATGCACCAGATGGAAGTGGGCCTCCTTTCGGAGCGGGACAAATCCTGAATCCCTATCCGGCCCATTACAGGCTGGCGTTCGCTTTCTCCATCCTCCCATACCCGCTTCGCCGTGGGCTTCCCTTGCGGTCGGCTTGCCTTCGATGAAAAACAGACGGGCTTGAGGCCCCTCCTTTTTCATTACACCGTCACACTGCCATTAGGGGGTAGTGCCTGAGCGGCTTTTATTGGCATCCCTGCGCGCGCGATACTTCTTTGCCTCGTGCAGTAACCATAGTCCGCCACCGAGAAGTACGACGGCAACCGTAGCGAGTGCGTAAACGTCTGAATGCATTTCTTATCCCTTCGTCAATAACGAGATGGATAAATTATGGCATGTTCAGAAGTCTAAGCAACATATCTCCGGTGACCACTTCTGCGATGTGAAGGCAACGAATCGGGCTTACCACGTTCCCTGCAATACCAGCACGGCAGACTGCACCGTACATGACTGTTTAGGGCCTGACTTTCCCCCGGTGGTTTGATAGCGACGTGTCTCCACAGATAACGGAGACAACCAACCACATACCTTTTGGTTCAGGCCAATAGCAGCTTCGGCCTATCGATATTTACGAGGGTTCAAACGTCAGTTCACATTACATTACCCATACAGCCTCACCTAGCCCCTCAACCGCCTTGCTGCTGGCAGTCTCCGCACGTCCATTCGCATGGAAAGCACGCCGCTTGCGCGGGGGTACATTGTCATCAGAGCTTCACACCCCTCCGTTACCAGAGGCGCATGTCTGACTAGGTGACGAGTGGTCGCACACTCGGTCGCAGCACCGACAGCCCAAACCACAGGTCATCGGGTGCGACAAGATATCGCGGAGTTCGCCGCATTTGTAACTATGTCACCGAGATCACACCAAAGCCGTTGCCGGCACATCGAGATCCGATCCTTGTGAGATAGGGATGGTCACATAAGGCGGAAACCGCCCTGTGATATTTGATGCACTCTGCCCCTTGTGAGGCGATAGCAGTCGTAGCCAGTGGTAGCGGATAGGTAAATCCCTACGCGCCCGACTTGGATGGATGCTTGAACAGAGTGGTGGATGATCGCGACGGACCGTTTCGACAAGCGAACTGGCACGTCGCCGAACCGAGGCACCTGACTTGACTGCTCAGGATTCCGACTCGAAGATGACTGTTGGTCGGTGCGCGACAAATCGTTTGCCCCAGCAGGATGAGCTATGGATAGCTACCTTCGGGTCTGATTTGCGTTGCAACGAAACAACGATAGGAGTGCGTTCGAGGTGTATAGAGACAAAAACCCCTACATTTTGTGATCAAAATCACCACAAAACAACCTTTTGGCACTCGCTTTCGCTGGTGTCACCAACTTATTTAATGAACACGGTTGCTGGAATATCCAGCCACTATGTTCTTATTTAAAGACGAAAACCTTTTAAATTCAAAAAGTTACGCCATATATAAATGCTCTTCAAAGCCGAGCTAGCTACAAATGCGGCACGTTACGTGTCGCACTATCTGCTTTATCATATAGCGTTTTGGTCAAATTGCTCAACGAATTGAAAGCCATTATGCGAATGCCGCCTCCTCGCACGTATCGCGTCCTTGCCGGCATCTTCTGCCTCGCAGCCGTTCTGACCGGATGCGCATCCAAGAATCCCTTGATCGACGAACCGTCCGCACCTGCGGCAAGCGTCGTCAAATCCGGGCAACAGACGCAGCAGGCGGAAACCAAGCCCGCAGCATCCCCTGCCTCTGCCGAAAGCGGCGTGGCAACCACCGGCCCGTCAAGACTGCAACGCTTCCTCGGCTTTCTGTCTCCCTATCGCATCGACATTCAGCAGGGCAATTTCGTTTCCCGCGAAATGGTCGCGCAACTCAAGGAGGGCATGCGTACCAAGGATGGCGTAACTCCGGAGCAGGTGCGCTTCGTGCTCGGCACGCCGCTGCTGACCGATGTCTTTCACGCTGATCGTTGGGATTATGTATTCCGTCTGAAAAAAGGCAATGGCGAAGTCATCTCCAGCCGCGTGACAGTCTTTTTCAAGGACAACCGCCTGGTCAGCATCGACGGCGGCATGCTACCGACCGAACAGGAATATCTCGCATTAATCGCCGGTTCCGCACCGGCCAGCAAATCCAGCAAATAACACGAACATCTCATGAGTCAAATGCAAATCGCCGTCGCAGGCGCTTCCGGCCGCATGGGCCGCATGCTGATCGAAGCCATCCAGAATGCCGACGATGCAACGCTCGCGGGCGCACTTGATGTGGCCGCAGCGACTGGCATCGGAACCGACGCCGCCGCCTTCCTCGGCAAGCCGGCGGGCGTGCCGATCCTGGCTGAACTGGACAAGGCATTGGCCAATGCGCAATTCCTGATCGACTTCACCCGGCCGGAAGGCACTTTGAAGCACCTGGAATACTGCGCCGCGCACGGCATCAAGATGATCATCGGCACCACCGGCTTCGACGCGGCAGGCAAGGCAGCGATCGCAGCGGCGGCCGAGAAGACCGCCATCGTTTTCGCGCCCAACATGAGCGTCGGCGTCAATGTCACGCTGAAGCTGCTGGAAATGGCCGCGAAGAGTTTTTCGCATGGCTACGATATCGAAATTATTGAAGCGCATCATCGCCACAAGGTCGACGCACCGTCCGGCACCGCACTCAAGATGGGCGAAGTCGTCGCCGGCGCACTCGGTCGCGATCTCAACGACGTCGCCGTGTATGCGCGAGAAGGCGTGACGGGCGAACGCGATCCGTCTTCCATCGGCTTTGCCACGATTCGTGGTGGCGATATCGTCGGCGACCATACCGTGCTGTTCGCTGGTATCGGCGAGCGTATCGAGATCACCCACAAGTCTTCCAGCCGCATCAGCTACGCGCTCGGCAGCCTGCGAGCGGCACGCTTCCTTGCAGACAAGGCAACCGGCTTGTACGACATGCAAGACGTGCTGGGGCTGTAACAGACGCCGGACCGGCGTACCGATACGATCATCGCATGCACTCCGCCTCGCCATTCCTTGCGGCCGGCGCCACGGTACTGCTGCATGTGGCATTGATCGGCGCGGCAGCCGTGGGACTGTCGCAACAGCAGGACAGCCAGCCGCCTGTTCCGATGACCATACAGATTGTGCCGGTGGAGCAACCGGCTCCGGCGATTCAGCAAGCCGAGGCGCCACCTGCGCCCATCGCCCCGCCGCCTGAAAGAAAACGGCAGGAAAAGCCGCGCACGGAAGAACGGCCCAAACCTCAACTGCGATCGGCGGATGCTTCGCACGTTCCAGTACCCGCGCCGGCTCCCCCCCCCAATACAGAATCCGTTCCATCCAGTACTTCGGCCGTCTCTACCGCCGCCGAACCGCCATCATCGGTCCCGCCTTCTGCTCCCGCGCCTGTCGCTCCGACAAAAACCGCCGTATCGACCGCCGACCATGCAGCCGGAAACCGTCGCCCTCCTTATCCGCGCTTATCGCGCGACAATGGCGAGGAAGGAACGGTGGTGCTGAACGTACTGGTCAAAGCGGACGGTACGGCAGGCGCGGTAGAGATCAAGACGTCAAGCGGCTATCCGCTGCTCGACAATTCAGCAAGAACCACCGTTCAGACATGGCGCTTCAAGGCAGCCACCATCAATGGCAAACCCATTGATGAATGGTATGAGCAACGCATTCCGTTTAAACTTCAGAACAATTAAATTTCCCTCGTACACCATGAACCAGACTCACGGATTTGCACATTACTGGGCACAGGGCGATGCGGTTTCGCATGCGGTCGCCTATCTCCTGCTGTTAATGTCGGTAGTCAGCTGGTATTACATTTTTTCCAAGGCCTGGAGCTCGTTCCGCATCCGCAGAAGCGCCGGCGCGCTGAACGGTTTCTGGAAGGCGCCGACACTGACGGACGCGATTGCAGTGGTCAGGAATGCCGATAGCGAAAATGTCTATGCGCCGCTGGCGGTGCAGAGCGCGGAGGCGGCCAATGTCACGGCGCAGGCCGGTTCGCTCAATGCCAATGTCGATCCGAGCGAGCTGATCACCCGCACGCTGCGCCAGGAAATCAACCGCGTGTCGTCGCGGCTGGAGAGCGGTCTGACTCTGCTGGCCTCGGTCGGCTCGACCGCCCCTTTCGTCGGCCTGTTCGGCACCGTTTGGGGGATCTATCACGCGCTGGTGGCGGTTTCAACCACGGGCACGGTACAGATCGACAAGGTCGCAGGTCCGGTCGGCGAGGCGCTGATCATGACCGCACTCGGCCTGGTGGTGGCGATTCCGGCGGTGCTCGCCTACAACGCTTTTACCCGGGTCAACCGCGTGACGCTGGCCGAGCTGGATGCGTTCGCTCACGATCTGCATGCCTATCTGACGACCGGCACGCGCGTCGGCAAATAGCAAGAAAAGGCGGAGCAGAAACATGGCATTCGGCGGATTCAACAACGATAAGCAGAACGCGCCAATGGCGGACATTAACGTCACGCCGATGGTGGATGTGATGCTGGTCCTGCTGGTCATCTTCATCATCACCGCGCCGCTGTTTACGCATGCGATCAAGCTCGACCTGCCGAGCGCGCAGTCGGCGGCCGCGCCGCAGAAGCCGGAAACCATTTCGCTGTCGATCGACGGAGAAGGCAGGATTTTCTGGAATAACGATCCGGTCGGACAGCAAGACCTCGACGCGAGGCTCGCGCAGGCCGCACAGCAGAATCCGCAGCCGGAACTGCAGCTGCGCGCGGACAAATCGACCCGCTACGAAATCATCGCGCAGGTGATGTCCGCCGCACAGACCAACGGCATGACAAAGATCGGCTTCGTGACCGACGCAACAGAAAAATAGCCATGCATACCGCAGTCCTCGACGGACGAGTCATCGGGAACTGGCGCGCATTCCATGCCGAATGCCAGATTGCCTTCGGATTCCCGGATTTTTACGGTCGCAACATGGATGCCTGGATCGACTGCCTGAGCAGCCTGCGCGATGATGACGGCATGTCCAGATTCGTTCTGGGGCCGGATGATGTGCTGCAGATCGAGGTGCTGCATTCCGACACATTGCGGCGCAAGGCGCCGGAAATCCTGGAAGCGCTCCAAGAATGCACGGACGAGGTCAACGAACGTTATGCCGAGAACGGCGAGAAGCCTGCCCTGTCCCTGAATCTGCACTGACCCTCGGCAGAAATTCCCCCATCGCCGCGGCGCAATGGACACAAGTGAACCAGTATAATGACTGGTTTACATTCACTTTTCCCGCTTCATCCGTCATGCAAGAAAAATACATCCCCGGCGACGTTGAAAAGGCCGCGCAAGACCACTGGCAGGCAATCGACGCGTACAAAACCATCGAGCACGCGAAAGACCGCAACGGCAAGGACAAGAAGAAGTTCTATGCCTGCTCGATGCTGCCCTACCCGTCCGGCAAGCTGCACATGGGCCATGTGCGTAACTACACCATCAACGACGTGATGTACCGCTACCTGCGGATGAGCGGCTATAACGTGCTGATGCCGATGGGCTGGGATGCGTTCGGCATGCCGGCGGAAAATGCGGCGATGGCCAACGGCGTACCGCCGGCACAGTGGACCTACTCGAACATCGAGTACATGAAGAAGCAGATGCAAGCGATGGGCCTGGCGATCGACTGGTCGCGCGAGATGACCGCCTGCAAGCCGGACTACTACAAGTGGAACCAGTGGATGTTCCTGAAGATGCTGGAGAAAGGCATCATCTACAAGAAGACCGGTACCGTGAACTGGGA
>JAEZVM010000168.1 GCA_023420795.1 Pseudomonadota bacterium | reverse complement strand
GTCGCGCCCTGCATGTCGGCCGGCTTCAGCTTGCCGTCGCGCGCCTGCGCCGACAGTTCGCCCATCTCCTGCGCGATCTGCGCGATGCCCTTCTTGTCCGCGTCCTTGACCACCGGTACAACGAGACCGTTCGGCGTGTCGGCGGCAAAGCCGATGTGGTAGTACTGCTTGACGATCAGATTCTCGCCGTTGGCATCAAGCGAGGAATTGAAAGCCGGGAATTTCTTCAGCGCGGCGACGCATGCCCTGATCACGAACGCGAGCATGGTCAGCTTCACGCCGGACTTCGCCATCGCAGCATTCGAGTCCTTACGGAACTGCTCCAGCTCGGTCACATCGGCTTCGTCGAACTGCGTCACATGCGGAATCATTACCCAGTTGCGGTGCAGGTTCGGGCCACTGATCTTCTTGATGCGCGACAGTGGCAGCAGCTCGGTCGGGCCGAATTTGGAGAAGTCCAGCGACGGCCACGGCAGCAGTTCGAGCCCCGCTCCGCCAGTCTTGCCTGCAGGTGCCGCTACCGTCCCTTGACCAGCCATCACCGACTTCACGAAGTTCTGCACGTCTTCATGCAGGATGCGCCCCTTCGGGCCGGAGCCGGTCACGCGACCAAGATCAACGCCAAGCTCGCGCGCGAACTTGCGCACCGAAGGCGAGGCATGGGCCTTGGCATTGCCGGCGGGCGCCGGTTCGAGGGCTGCAGTGGGAGGCGGCCGCCGTTCAGGTGTGGGCGACGGTGCGCTGACGGCGCTGGCGGTCGGCGCCGGGGCGCTCGCCGCAGCGGGCGCTGGCGCGGGTGCGCCGCCTTCGGTTGCCAGCTTTGCGATCAGCGAGCCCTTCGAGACCTTGTCACCGACCTTGACCAGCAATTCCTTGAGCACACCGGCGAGGCTGGATGGAATCTCCATGCTGGCCTTGTCGGACTCGACGGTGATCAGCGACTGCTCCGCCTTCACCGTATCGCCCGGCTTGACCATCAGTTCGATGACTTCCACCTCCTTGAAGTCGCCGATGTCGGGTACCTGAATCTCCACCACGGTCGCGGGGCCGGCTGCGGGAGCCGGTGTGGGTGCTGGCGCCGCTGCAGCGGGCGCTGGTGCGGCCGCCTGTGCTGCAGGCTGAGGCGCGGCGACACCGGCACCTTCTTCCAGCACGAGCACCAGCGTGCCTTCCGACACCTTGTCGCCCACCTTGACTTTCACTTCCTTGACGACACCGGCATGGCTGGAGGGAATCTCCATGCTGGCCTTGTCGGACTCCACCGTGATCAGCGACTGATCCACCTTCACGGTATCGCCCGGTTTCACCATCAGTTCGATGACTTCGACTTCCTTGAAATCGCCGATATCCGGGACTTTGACTTCCTGCAAGCTCATAGCGTTGGCTCCGTTTTTCCCTCCCCTGCCGTTAATAGGCAAGGGAAAGGGAATTTGTTAGTGTTATTCCAGCGTATTACAGCGTCACCGGGTTTGGCTTGTTCGGATCGATACCGTACTTCGCAATTGCCTGCGCCACGACCGAAGCGGACAGCGAACCTTCTTCCGCCAGCGACTTGAGCGCGGCAACCGTCACGTAGTAACGATTGACTTCAAAGAACTCGCGCAGTTTCGCGCGGGTGTCGGAACGGCCGAAACCATCGGTACCGAGCACCTTGTAGGTACGCCCCTTCGGCATGTGGGCACGAATCTGTTCGGCAAAGGTGCGCATGTAATCGCTCGACGCCACGATCGGGCCGGAAGTGCCCTGCATCATCTTCGTCACATGCGCAACGCGCGGCTCATCGGTCGGATGCAGCAGGTTCCAGCGTTCCGCGTCCTGGCCGTCGCGCGCCAGCAGCGTGAACGACGGTGCGGACCAGACGTCTGCGGCAATGCCCCAGTCGTTCTGCAGCAGGTCGGCGGCGGCGATCACCTCGCGCAGGATGGTGCCGGAGCCCATCAGTTGCACACGATGCTTGGTGCCATTGCCACCTTGCTGCAGCAGGTACAGTCCCTTCAGGATGCCTTCCTCCTGCCCCGGCTTCAGGCCCGGCTGCGCATAGTTCTCGTTCATGATGGTGATGTAATAGAACACATCCTCCTGCTTCTCCACCATGCGCTTCAGGCCGTCGTGCATGATGACCGCGACTTCATGCGCGAAAGTCGGATCGTACGGAATGCAGTTCGGAATCGTCGATGCGAAGATGTGGCTGTGGCCGTCCTCATGCTGCAGGCCTTCACCGTTGAGCGTGGTGCGCCCCGCCGTGCCGCCCATGATGAAGCCGCGCGCGCGCATGTCGCCCGCCGCCCATGCCAGATCGCCGAAGCGCTGGAAGCCGAACATTGAGTAATACACGTAGAACGGAATCATCACGCGGTTGTTGGTCGAGTACGACGTTGCCGCAGCGATCCACGAGCTCATGCCGCCCGCCTCGTTGATGCCTTCCTGCAGAATCTGGCCGGCCTTGTCTTCGCGGTAGTACATCACCTGGTCGCGATCGACCGGTTCGTACAGCTGACCTTGCTGATTGAAGATGCCAATCTGGCGGAACAGGCCCTCCATGCCGAAGGTGCGGGCCTCATCGACCAGGATCGGCACCACGCGCTTGCCGAGGTTGGCGTCGCGCAGCAAAGTTGTGATGATGCGAACGTAAGCCTGCGTGGTCGAGATTTCGCGGCCTTCGGCGGTCGGTTCGAGCACCGCCTGGAATGCGGACAGTTCCGGCACCGGCAGCGTTTCCTCAGCCTTCATGCGGCGCTGCGGCAGGTAGCCGCCGAGTGCCTTGCGGCGTTCGTGCAAGTACTTCATTTCGGGCGCGTCGTCGGACGGCTTGAAGAACGGAATGTCGGCCAGCTTGTCGTCCGGAATCGGAATATTGAAGCGGTCGCGCATTTCGCGTACTGCCTCGTCATCCAGCTTCTTGGTCTGGTGCGCGGTGTTGCGCGCCTCGCCTGACTTGCCCATACCGAAGCCCTTGATGGTCTTGGCGAGAATCACGGTCGGCTGGCCCTTGTGCTCCTGTGCCTGCTTGAACGCCGCATAAATCTTGTGCGGATCGTGGCCGCCGCGGTTCAGACGCCAGATGTCGTCATCGGACATCTTGGACACCATTTCCAGCAGCTTCGGATGCTTGCCGAAGAAATGCTTGCGCACATACGCGCCGTCCTTGGCCTTGTAGTTCTGGTACTCGCCATCGACGGTTTCCATCATCACGCGCTGCAGGATGCCTTCCTTGTCGCGCGCCAGCAGCTCGTCCCAGTAGCTGCCCCAAATCACCTTGATCACATTCCAGCCGGCGCCGCGGAAATCGGCTTCCAGTTCCTGGATGATCTTGCCGTTGCCGCGCACCGGGCCGTCGAGGCGCTGCAGGTTGCAGTTGATAACGAACACCAGATTGTCCAGATTTTCGCGGCCGGCCATGCCGATCGCGCCCATCGATTCCGGCTCGTCCATTTCACCGTCGCCGCAGAAGGCCCAGACCTTGCGGTTGTCGGTCTTGGCGATGTCGCGCGCATGCAGGTATTTCAGGAAACGCGCCTGATAGATCGCCATCAGCGGGCCGAGGCCCATCGACACCGTCGGGAATTGCCAGAACTCCGGCATCAGCTTCGGATGCGGATAGGAAGACAGGCCTTTGCCTTCGACTTCGCGGCGGAAGTTCAGCAGTTGGTCCTCGGAGATGCGGCCTTCGAGGAAAGCGCGCGCATAGATGCCGGGTGCCGAATGGCCCTGGATGTACAGCAGGTCGCCGCCGTGGTCTTCGGTCGGCGCATGCCAGAAATGGTTGAAGCCGGTCCCGAGCATGTTGGCCAGCGAGGCGAAGCTGGAAATATGGCCGCCGAGGTCGCCGTCGGCACGGTTGGCCTTGACCACCATCGCCATAGCATTCCAGCGCATCCAGGAGCGCAGGCGCTCTTCGTATTCGAGATTGCCCGGGCTGTGTTCGCCGAGGTGGGCGGGAATCGTGTTGACGTAGGCGGTATTGCTGGAAAACGGGATGTGCGCACCACGACGGCGGGCCAGATCGACCATGCGCTCCATCAGGTAGTGCGCGCGCTCCGGGCCTTCGGTTTCAATGACGGCCTCAAGGGCGTCGAGCCATTCCTGCGTTTCGACGACATCGGGATCGTTGGCGGCTTGCGCCAGGACTTGATCGAGCTGGGCGGACATGTTGCGTCTCCTACGTGAAAGATATGCCCGTCTGCGGATAAGCAGCCGGGAGTTTTTTGACAAGAAATGGGCGTGATGGTGCGCGTTGAAAAGATTCTATCAGCAGATTTTCAATTTTCCAAATTACGGAATATGTTTTCATAATGCGGTATTTATGCGGCGACGCAGCATGTCGCTTCCCAGCTTTGTGCGGCGTCCTGCGGACCTGCCGACTTATAATCTCGTTTTAAACCGCACTTACTCCAACAGCAACCATGTCTGCACAACTCATCAACGGAAACGAGCTTTCAAAACAAATCCGCGCCGACGTCGCCCAGCGCGCCGCTGCCCTGAGCGCCAAGGGCAAGCAGCCCGGCCTCGCCGTCATCCTGGTCGGCGACAATCCGGCCTCGCAGGTCTATGTGCGCAACAAGGTGAAAGCCTGCGAAGACAACGGCATTTATTCCGTGATGGAAAAGTACGCGGCGGACATGAGCGAGGAAGCACTGCTGGCCCGCATCGATGCATTGAATCGCGATCCGAAAATCAACGGCATTCTGGTGCAACTTCCCCTGCCGCCCCATATCAATGCTCATAAGGTGATCGAAGCGATCGCTCCGGAAAAGGATGTCGATGGCTTCCACATCAGCAACGCGGGCCTGCTGATGACCGGCCAGCCGCTGTTCCGTCCTTGCACGCCGTACGGCGTGATGAAGATGCTGGAATCGATCAACTACCCGGTGCGCGGCGCGAATGCGGTGGTGGTGGGTGCGTCCAACATCGTCGGCAAGCCGCAGGCGATGCTGCTCTTGCAGGCGGGCGCGACCGTCACCATCTGCAATTCGAAGACCCGGGACCTCGGCCATCATACGCGGCAGGCCGACATCCTGGTGGTCGCCACCGGCAAGCGCAACATCGTCACCGCCGACATGGTCAAGCCCGGCGCGGTCGTGATCGACGTCGGCATGAACCGCGACGATGAAGGCAAGCTGTGCGGCGATGTGGATTTCGCCAATGCCAAGGAAGTCGCCGGCTATATCACGCCGGTGCCAGGCGGCGTCGGACCGATGACGATCACGATGCTGCTTGTTAACACCATTGAGGCCGCAGAAAGAACCTGATTCGATGAACTCCGCCCTGAATCCCCTGCTCGACTTTTCCGACCTGCCGCGCTTCGACGCGATCAAGCCGGAGCATGTGACACCTGCGATCACCGCACTGCTGGAAGAAAACCGCTCGGTGGTCGCGCGGCTGGAAGCACCGATGCGCGAGGTGAGTTGGGATAATTTCGTCGAGCCGCTGGACAATGCGACGGAAAAGCTGGGCCGTGCCTGGGGCATCGTCGGCCACCTGAATGCGGTGGTCGATACGCCGGAACTGAGGGCGACCTACAACGAGAACCTGCCGAAAGTTACCGAGTTCTGGACCGAGCTGGGACAGAACCTCGCGCTGTTCGAGAAATACAGGGCGCTCAAGGCAAGCGGCGACTATCAGGCGCTGTCGCCGGCCCGCAAGAAAATCATCGATAACGCGCTGCGCGACTTCCGTCTCGGCGGCGCGGAACTGCCGGACGACAAGAAGGTGCGCTTTGCGGAAATCCAGGAAAAGCAGGCGACGTTGTCCACGAAGTTTTCCGAGAATGTGCTGGACGCAACCAACGACTATGCATTGTTCATCGAAGACGAGTCTGAACTGGCCGGTCTGCCGGAGGATGTGAAACAGGCGGCGCGCGCCGCAGCGGAGAAGGATGGCAAGCCGGGCTTCAAGTTCACGCTGCATTTCCCGTCCTACTTCCCCATCCTGCAGTACGCGGACAAGCGCGAGCTGCGCGAAACGATCTACCGCGCCAATGCCACCAAGGCATCCGAACTCGGCGCCAAGCCGGAATGGGACAACACGCAGAACATCGCAGAGATCCTGAAGCTGCGCGACGAGGAAGCGAAGCTGCTCGGCTTCCGCAATTTCGCCGAGGTGTCGCTGGTGCCGAAGATGGCGGAGACGCCGCAGCAAGTGACCGGCTTCCTCGAAGACCTGGCAAAACGGGCGAGGCCGTTTGCCGAAAACGACCTCGCCGAATTGCGCGCGTTCGCGAAGAAGGAACTCGGCCTCGATACGCTGGAAGCATGGGACGTCACTTACGCCTCTGAAAAGCTACGCGAACAGCGCTATGCCTTCTCGGAGCATGAAGTGAAGCAGTACTTCCCCGAGCCGAAGGTGACCGAGGGTCTGTTCCGCGTGATCCAGACGCTGTTCTCGGTGGAAGTCAAACCAGATACTGCACCGGTCTGGCACAAGGATGTGAAGTTCTACCGTATCGAGAAGGACGGCCAGCTGGTCGGTCAGTTCTACCTTGATCTGTATGCGCGCAACGGCAAGCGCGGCGGCGCCTGGATGGACGATGCGCGCGGCCGGCGCAAGCTTCCGTCAGGCGCAGTGCAGACGCCGGTCGCCTACCTGACCTGCAATTTCACCGAACCGGCGGTGATTGACGGCGAACAAAAGCCGGCGCTGTTTACGCATGATGAAGTGATCACCCTGTTCCATGAATTCGGGCACGGTCTGCATCACATGCTTACGCAGGTGGAAGAGCTCGGCGTGTCGGGCATCTCCGGCGTCGAATGGGATGCAGTCGAACTGCCGTCACAGTTCATGGAAAACTTTTGCTGGGAATGGGATGTGCTGCAGCACATGACAGCGCATGCCGACACCGGCGCCCCGCTGCCGCGTGAACTGTTCGACAAGATGATCGCGGCGAAGAATTTCCAGTCCGGCCTGCAGATGCTGCGCCAGGTGGAGTTCGCGCTGTTCGATATGCACCTGCATTTCGACCATGATCCGTACGGCAGCCGCAGCGCGCAGGATGTGCTGAACGAAGTACGTCATCGCGTTGCAGTAATGATCCCCCCGGCCTTCAACCGCTTCCAGAATTCCTTCGGCCACATCTTTGCAGGCGGCTATGCGGCGGGATACTATAGCTACAAGTGGGCGGAGGTATTGTCGTCCGATGCCTACGGCGCATTCGAAGAAGCAGGTGCAACCGGCGGCAACATCCTGTCGGTTGAAACCGGCCGCAAGTTCCAGAGGGAGATTCTCGGCGTCGGCGGTGCACGCACCGCGCTGGAGTCGTTCAAGGCATTCCGGGGCCGCGAACCGAGCATTGACGCACTGCTGCGCCACAGCGGCATGGCGTCCTGAAAAACAGGGGAAGTGTTATGAAACGTGTGCTGCAAGCCTGTTCAGTGCTGCTGTTGCTGTGCGCAGCAAGCGCGCATGCCCAGTTGTACAAATGGGTCGGACCGGACGGCAAGGTCACCTACAGCGACACGCCGCCGCCGAAGTCCGCAGCCCGCGTCGAGACGAAATCGTCCGCATCCGCTACCGCCGATACCACCGGCCTTCCCTATGAAGTGGCACAGGCGGTGAAAAACCATCCGGTGACGCTCTATACGACAGACGATTGCAGTGCCTGCAATGAAGGCCGCACTCTGCTTTCCGGACGCGGTGTGCCGTTCGTCGAAAAGACGGTTACCTCCAATGAGGATGCGGCGGAATTGCGCAAGGCAGGCGGTGACGGCAAGCTGCCTTTCCTGACGATAGGCCGCTCCAAGGAGCGCAACTTCGACCCAAGCGCATGGAACGCCGCACTGACTGCAGCCGGCTATCCGGAGACCAGCAAGCTGCCGAAAACCTACCGCAATCCGAAGGTCGTCGCAGCCGCGACTGCGCCCAGGGCAGTCAAACAGGCCGCAGAAGAGAAAGACAGCAGGATGGTCGCAGAACCGGCCGCGACCGAACTGCCGCCGGCGACAGGCAACGCGCCGCCGGGATTCCGTTTCTAGATTCACATCGCATGACCCGTATCGACTTTCACAGCAACGTACCGGACAAACTGGCCTATGCCTGTCGCCTGGCGCGCAAGGCGCGCGCCGCGAACTGCAAGATCGTGCTGCTGACCGGCGACAAAAACGAACTGGCAACGCTGGACGAGGCACTCTGGACGTTTTCAGCATTGGATTTCCTGCCGCATGTCGCCGCCAACGATCCGCTCGCAGCAAGCACACCGATCATCCTGACCGACAGCGACGCGGCGGACCTGCCGCATCACCAGATCCTGATCAATCTCTCCGCCAGCACGCCCGCCCACTTCGCGCGTTTCGAGCGCATGTTCGAGATCATTTCATCGGACGATGCGGACAAGGCGGCGGGACGCGAACGCTACCGTTTCTACCAGCAGCGCGGCTATCCGTTAACGCATTTTGTCGCGGAAAAGACATGAGTACCAATCCCATGATGGATGCCGGCATCCCGGTCCTGACAGAAATCATTCCGAGTCCCCAGGCTGCCGAGC